>JACMKJ010000221.1 GCA_014380155.1 Rhizobacter sp.
GGCGTGTTGATGGTCTTCGGCAACAGCGTGCGCAACAGCGCCGACCCGATGGTGCGCAAGCAGGCCGTGGCCATCGCCGAATCGATGCTCAACGAGGTGCTGGCCCAGCCCTTCAGCTACTGCGACCCGCAAGACCCGGCCAACGACGCCGCCACGCCGCCGGCCAGCACGGCCGCGTGCACCGGCGGCACGGCTGGCTCACAAGACCGGGGTGGTGCTGCACTCGGCCCCCAGCCCGGCAGCGAAGGCCGCTTCAACAACGCCGACCCACTCGACAACGTGGCCGATTACCACGGCTACACCATGGCCGCCGGCATCTACAGCCTGGACAACGGGGCCACGCCCGTCGTGGGCCTGGGCGCCTACTCGGCCACCGTCAGCGTGAGCCGCGACGGCGCGAGTTTTGGCTTGCCCGCAGACGCCGTGCTGCGCGTGGTGGTGCAAGTCACCCGCCAGGGCGACAGCGTCAGTCTCACCGGCTACCGCTTCCGCTACGCCCCCAACAGCACCGGGTGATGTGATGCGCCACCACCTCACCACCCGCCAACATGGCTTCACGCTGATCGAAGCGGTGATGGTGATTGCGCTCACCGGCATCGTCGGTGCGATGGTGGCGGTGTTCATCCGCCAGCCAATCAACGCCTATGTCGACACCGCCCGGCGCGGCGAGATGACCGATGAAGCCGATGCTGCCTTGCGCCGCGTCGCCCGCGAGCTGCAAGCCGCGCTGCCCAATAGCGTGCGTGTCAACGCTGCCGGCAACCGACTCGAGTTCCTGCCCGTGCGATCGGCCGGGCGATACCGCGCCGCACCCAGTGCCGCAGGCATCGGAGACTTTCTCGACTTCGGCTCGTCCACCGACGGCAGCTTCGAGGTGCTCGGCCCAGTGGTCAGCGCGTTGGCCGCTGACCAACTGGTGGTTTACAACCTCGGCCTCACCGGTGCCGACGCCTACGAGGGCACCAGCCGGCGTGTGCTCACCAGCACCGGCGCCTCGCTGGCCAACATTGCCTACACCGTGGGCGGCACGCAGTTCCCCTATGCCTCGCCAAACCACCGCTTCCACATCGTTGGCCAACCCATCACCTACGCCTGCGAACCGCTGGCCGGTGGCGCGGGCAGCCTGCGCCGCTACAGCGGCTATGCCATTCAGGCGGCGCAACCGACCAACCTGGGCGGAGCTCCACTGAGCACCCTCACCGGTGCCGACAACGCGTTGCTCAGCGGCTCCGTCGCCGCGTGTTCGTTCAGCTACAACACCACCGGCTCGGCTCACAAGGCGGTGGTGACCCTGCGCCTCACCCTCACGCGCAGCGGTGAAAGCATCACGCTGATGCAGCAGGTGTCTGTGGAGAGCTCGCCATGACCAGCGCACGGCAACAAGCGGGCTTCGCCATGGTGTCTGCCATCTTCCTGATGGTGGTGCTGGCGCTACTCGGCGGGGTGATGGTGTCGCTGTCGAACTCGCAGCAGATCAGCGCCGTGCGCGACCTGCTGGGCACACGTGCCTACTACGCTGCCCGCGCCGGCATCGAGTGGGGCGCGTATCAGGCGCTGCAGGCGAGCAGCTGCCCAGTGTCCACCGCGCTGCCAGGCGCCGTGGCCGCCACCGGATTTACCGTCGCGGTCGCGTGCAGTGCGAGCGGCCCATTCGACGAAGGCGGCGTGAGCACCACGCTTTACCGCATCACCGCCACAGCCACCACCGGCACCCTGGGCCAGCATGACCACGCCGAGCGGCAACTTCAAGCCCTGGTGAGTCAGCCATGAAACACCGCGCCCGCTTTCTGTTGGCGACCGTGCTGGCATGGCTCGCCGTCACGCCCTTGGCCTGGGCCCAGACCTACACCGCCACGGCCGACGCAACAACGCAGGTCGCCTACCCGTGGATCGACATCAGCAGCACCGGCACGCAGTTGCCCCTGGCCGACGACGCCATCTCGGGTGACATTGCCCTGGGTTTCAACTTCGCTTTCGGCAGCACCACCTACACCACCGTGAACGTCACGGCCAACGGCATGCTTCAGTTCGGAGCGACCACCTCGGGCGGCTTTACCAACAGCGCGCTGCCGCTGACGGGCGGCGGCTCCGAGCCGAACATCGACGCGGCCATGTTGCCGTTGTGGGACGACCTGAACCCGAACGGCGACGGCACCTTGATCCGGTACCGAAGCATCGGCGTGAGCCCGAACCGCGTCTTCGTCGTGTCGTGGCTGGCCGTGCCGTACTACTGCTCGAACACCGGATCCACCTGCAACAACGGCCAGGACCAGACGAGGCTCATCTCCGCGACCTTCCAGGTGCAGTTGCACGAGCAGGGCCACTTCGTGTACCGCTACGGCGTCGTGGACGGCTCAGGCGGCACGCACACCGCTGGCCCCACGGTTTCCAACCCGGCAGGTGCCGTCGTCGGCTATGAACTGACGAACAGCGACTACGCGGAGTATTCCTTCCGCACCGCCAGCGTGCCCAACAACAGAACCATCCTCTGGCAACGGCCCGTGAGCGCGGCCACGCCGGGCGGCTTCAACGCCTTCGACACCGGCACCGCGTCGGGCAGCATCACGGGTTTCATCCGGACCAAGATCGCCGGTACGGCGTTCAACCTGGCGGTGGTTGCGCTCAACAGCGCTCGGACCGCTGTGCTGACCACCTTCACCGGAGACGTGAGAGTGGAGTTGCTCGACACCCGCGACAACAGCGGAACGCTGAACGCCACCACCGGCTGCCGCGCCACCTGGACCAGCGTGCTCTCCACCAGCACGCTCAACTTTGTCATCGGCGATGCCGGCCGCGACACCATCGCGCTCACGCAAGCCAACAGCTGGCGCGACGTGCGGGTGCGTATCAGCTACCCGGCCACCGGCACCGCCACCGTGGTGGGTTGCAGCACCGACAACTTCGCCCTGCGGCCGGCCAGCCTGGCGAACCTGAACGCGACTGACGCCACGCTGCTGGCCGCCGGGACCACGCGCCCCCTGGACAACAGCGCGGCCACCGGCGGCAACGTGCACAAGGCCGGACTGCCCTTCACCGTGCGTGCCACGGCGGTGAACGGTGCGGCCACACCGGCGACCACCAGCAACTACACCGGCACACCCACGGTGTTTGTCAGCGCGTGCAGCGGTGCGGCCTGCAGCGCCGCGCTGGGCGCGCTGACCCTCACGCCCACCGCCGCGGCCGGTGTGATCGACACCGCCACCGCGAGCTACACCGAAGCCGGCGCTTTCAACCTTCAGCTGGTGGACAGCAGCTTTGCCGGCGTCGACGCGACCGACGGCTCGACACCGGCCGAAATGAGCTTCACTTCGGCCACCGTGACCGTCGGCCGCTTCGTGCCAGATCACTTCGACTTGGTGTTGTTGACGACCCCGGTGCTGCGCACCTTCAACAGCAGCACCTGCAGCCCGCGCAGCTTCACCTACCTCGGCCAGCCCTTTGGCTACGCGGCCGCGCCCCAAGCCACGGTGCTGGCGCGCAACGCGGCGGGTGCGACGACCGTCAACTACCCCAACGCCAAGCTCAGCGCGTTGGTGAGGTCACAAACCTACACGCCGCTCATTGGCGCCACGCCGGGGCTGGACAGCAGCACCGCCACCTTGCCCAGCATCACCGCCAACAGCAATGGCACGGCCACCCTGGCTGCGCAGGCCAGCGACCTGCTGAGCATGGTGCGGCCCACCACCACACCGATGGCGCCGTTCAACGCCAGCATCAGCCTCGCCTGGAGCGTGACCGACACCTCTGAGACAGGCAGCGGCAACGGCAACATCACGACGACCACGCCCTTGAACATGGCCAACATCGCGTTCGACCAAGGCAGCGAGTTCCGCTTTGGCGTGTTGAAGTTGAGCAGCGCCTACGGCAGCGAGTTGATCAACCTGGCGGTACCGGTGGAGTTGCAGTACTGGAACGGCAGCACCTTTGCGACCAACGCCGGCGACTCGTGCACTTCGCTGCCCTTGAGCAGCCTGGCCTTGGGCACCTACCGAGGCAACCTGGCGGCGTGCGAAACGGCACCCGGCTCGGCCGGTGTGGTGTTCACCAACGGGCGCGGCTTGTTGCGCATGCTGCCGCCGGGGAGCGGCAACGCGGGCAGCGCCGACGCCACGATCAACCTGGGGGCCGTGGCGACGGGGCAGCAGTGCTCGGCCGTGGGAGCGGCTGCGACGCCAGCGGTGACGGCGGCGATGCCTTGGTTGCAGGGGCGGCGCACGACGGCGGCCACCTACAACCAGGACCCCGTTGCGCGAATCAGCTTTGGCCAGTATCGATCGCCCTTGATTCACTTGCGTGAGGTGTATTGACCGCGCGGCCCGAACCCCAAAGCCCGGCAACAGATTGGCGAAATGTCCGGGTTTGCGGCTGTTTTTGAGCGATCGCCCATGACGTTGGCGCGCGAAGATCCGCGCAATTCGCCCAGCCCATCATGTCGTCCTCACCCACCCTTGCGCGCATTCTTGGCCATTGCGGGCAGCTCGGCTTTGCCGGCGCCCTGGCGCTGTTGGTGGCCGCATGTGGCCCCTCGCGAGACAAGCCCTACGAGCCGTCGTATGCCTCCGAGGTGCCGGTTCAACCTGGGCTTGTCTACGTGCTTGCCGTGCACCCGCTGCACAGCCCCAAGCGCCTGTTCGAGGTGTACCAGCCCTTGGTCGACCACCTGAATACGCGCTTGACCGGTGGCGCGAAAATTCGGCTGGAAGCGTCGGCCAACTACGCGGCGTTCGAAGACAAGCTCAAACGCCGCGAGACGCACATCGCCTTGCCCAACCCGTACCAGGCCCTCGAAGCCCAGAAGCATGGCTACCGAGTCTTCGCGAAGATTGGCGACGACGCTGACTTTCGCGGGATCATCCTCATGCGAAAAGACGCCCGGGCGGAGCGTCCACGCGACCTGATCGGAAAAGCCGTCAGCTACCCCGCGCCGACCGCACTGGCCGCCACGCTGCTGCCGCAAAGTTTCCTGCAACAGAACGGGGTCAAGGTCGAGCAAGAGCTCGACAACCGCTACGTTGGAACCCAGGAAAGCTCCATCATGAACGTCGCGCTCGGGCGCACCGCTGCGGGTGCCACCTGGCCCCAACCCTGGCGCGCGTTCGTGCGAGAGCATCCACAGCTGGCCGACCAGCTCGAAGTGCGTTGGACCACGGAGTCCCTGGTCAACAACGCCCTGGTCGCCCGTGACGACCTGCCTCCCGCCTTGGTCGACCAATTGCGCAAGGCCTTGCTCGACCTGCACCACAGCAGCGAAGGGCGCGACATCCTTGCGCGCATGGAGTTGAGCCGGTTCGAGCCCGCCACGGACAAAAGCTACGACGTGGTGCGCACCTTCGTCGAACACTTCGAACGGAATGTTCGGCTCATCAAGAAGCCGGGCTGAACCATGCGAATCCTGTGGTCGCCTCGACGCTCGATCCGCCAAGAGCTGGTGATCGGCGTAGCCCTGGTTCACGCCGTGCTCATGTCGGTCTTCGTGATCGACCTGGTGCTCAAGCAGCGCAGCTTCCTGCGCCAGCAGCACGTGCAACGAAGCACGGCGCTCGTGCAAGGCATTGCACGCCAGGCCACCGTCAACCTGTTGGCCGGAGACCTCGCGGCGCTGCAGGAAATCATCAACGGTTTCAAGGGCTACCCCGAACTCCGCTACACGACCGTGCTCGACCCGATGGGCAAGGTACTCGCTCATTCGAAGCCCGAGCTCGCCGGGCTGTACATGGACGATGAGTTGACCCGATCCATGATCACCGGCCCGCGGGCCGGGCGGGCACTCGTCGACACCGACGAGGTGCTCGACTTGGCCATGCCGATCGAGTGGGAGGATCAACTCGTCGGTTGGGTGCGTTTCTCGGCCGGCACGCAAGCCGACGCACAAAGCCTGCGCAGCGTGGCGCGAGAGGGGGTGCTGTACGCCTCGGTGGCAATCGCATTGGGCGTGGTGCTGGCGCTTTGGATGGCGCGAACCACCACCAAGCGCTTGTACGCCCTGTTGAAGGTGGCCGAGGCCACGCGGGGCGGGCGCCGCGACGTGCGTGCGCAGGCCGATGAGGTCAACGAGATCGGGCGCCTCGCCGGATCGTTCAACACCATGCTCGACGCGCTGCGAGAGCGAGAACAAGCGCTCGAGCTCAGCAACCTCGAACTCGAACAACGCGTGGCCGCGCGCACAGCCGCCCTGCTGGAAAGCGAGGAAAACCAGCGCGCCATCCTGGACCAGGCGAACGACGCCTTTGTCTCGATGGATTCGCAGGGCCGCGTGCTCACCTGGAACGGCATGGCCGAGCAGACATTTGGGTGGACGCGACAAGAGGCCCTGGGCTCCGCGATGTCAGAGCTGATCATCCCCTCCGGGCTTCGCGATGCGCACAAGCGCGGCATGCAGCGCTACCTGAGCACCGGCGAAGCGCGGGTGCTGGACCGACGTGTCGAGCTGACCGCACTCCGCCGCGACGGGTCTGAATTCCCCATCGAGCTGAGCCTTCGTGTGCGACGCCACGGCAGCGAGTGTTTCTTCGATGGCTTCCTGCGCGACATCAGCGAACGCAAGCTGATGCAGCAACTACTCGAAGATCAGGCCCTGCAAGACCCTCTGACTGCCCTACCAAACCGGCGTGCGCTGCTGGCCGAACTCCCCACTGCCATGGGGCGCGCCGATCGCTCCCGGCAGGTGTTGGCGGTGTTGTTCCTTGACCTCGACGGCTTCAAGGGCGTCAACGACAGCCATGGCCACGACGCGGGCGACGAAGTGCTGCGGGAGTTCGCCAAAAGACTGCGTGGGGCCGTGAGATCGGTCGACAAGGTGGCGCGCCTGGCGGGCGACGAGTTCGTGGTGATCGCAGAAACGCTTGCAACGCCCAACGATGCCCAGACCGTGGCCGCGAAGATCCTGGCCTCGGCGCGCGAGCCTTTTGTGCTGGGCCCGCACACCGCGCGTTTGTCATCGAGCATTGGCATCGGCTTGTACTTTCCGGGAAGCGGCCTCTCGCCCGACCAGATCTTGTCGCGCGCCGACGACGCGATGTACCAGGCCAAACGCAACGGCAAAGCGCAGTGGGTGGTCTGGAACTCCGAGGCGGCGACTCTCCAGGCTGGAACGACCCAGCCGCATGCGCCGGCACAAGAGACCGCCTAGGCACCGCCGTCCCGCGTTTAGCGGCCTGCTGTCCGGGCAAACCGCAGCTTCGCGGGGATGACGAGCCCGGCAAATCACCAGAACTGCAAGCCAAACCCCTCTCAATTCCCAGCTTCGCCCCCCAACCCCAACTTTGACAATGCCCCAACCCACGGCCCCCAAGCCGCATGGGCCTGTCAACGCGAGTCAGGATCGAACGTGCCGCCACCCGAAAAAATTCGCCTAGGCGACCTGCTCGTTCGCCAGGAGCTCATCACCGAAGACCAGCTCAAGGCCACGTTGGAGCAACAGCGCGCCAGTGGCCGCAAACTCGGGCGCATCCTGGTCGACAGCGGCATCGTCACCGAAGAGCAGATCTCCGGCGCACTCGCTCGCCAGCTCAAGATCCCCTACATCAACCTCAAGCAGCAAAGCCCCAACCCGGCCTTGGTCAACCTGCTCTCCGAAGCCCAGGCGAGACGCTTCCGCGCCCTGGTGCTCGAAGACAGCAACGGCTTTTTGCGCGTCGGCATGGCCGACCCGAGCGACCTCTTTGCCTACGACGAGCTCACCCGCATCCTGAAGCGCGAGATCGAGCTGGCGGCTGTCACCGAAACGCAGCTTCTCTCGACGATCGACCGTGTGTACCGCCGCACCGGCGAGATCACCGCGCTGTCGCAGGAACTCACCGCCGAGCTGGCGCAGACCGAAGCCGATTTTGGCGCCCTGCTGGGCACCGAAGCGGCGGTGAAAGACGCGCCGGTCGTCAAGCTCTTGCAGACCCTGTTCGAAGACGCAGCACAAGTGCGCGCCTCCGACATCCACATCGAGCCGCAGCAGCACAAGCTGCACGTGCGCTTTCGCATCGACGGCATGCTGCACCTGCAGACCGAGGCCGACCTGAAGATCGCACCAGCGTTGGTGCTGCGCTTGAAGCTGATGTCGGGCCTCGACATCTCCGAGAAGCGCCTGCCGCAAGACGGCCGCTTTCACGTCGACATCCGCGGCAACCCGCTCGACGTGCGCATCTCGTCGATGCCCACGCAATACGGCGAATCGGTGGTGATGCGTCTGCTCAACCAGAGCGGTGGCCTGCTGAGCCTGGAGCGCCTGGGCATGGGCCCGCGCATGCTGACCAGGTTGCGCGCAGCGCTCAACCGCACCAGCGGCATGATCCTCGTGACGGGCCCGACCGGCAGCGGCAAGACGACCGCGCTTTACGCCTCGCTCAACGAGATCAACTCGCCCGACCGCAAGATCATCACCGTGGAAGACCCGGTCGAGTACCGCCTGCCCGGCATCAACCAGGTGCAGGTGCATGACAAGATCGAGCTCACCTTCGAGCGCGTGCTGCGCGCCGCGCTGCGCCAAGACCCCGACGTGATCCTGGTCGGCGAAATGCGCGACAAGACCACCGCCGAGATCGGCCTTCGCGCCGCGATGACCGGCCACATGGTGCTCTCCACGCTGCACACCAACGACGCCGCCACCACGCCGGTGCGTTTGCTCGACATGGGTGTGCCGCCCTACATGGTGGCAATGTCGCTCAACCTCGTGATCGCGCAGCGCCTGGTGCGCCTGGTGTGCGAAAACTGCGTGGCGCCGCACACCGTCACCACGCAAGAGGCCGCCTGGCTGGATCACTACGCCGCCGACGACGAGGCCGAAGGCAAGTACATGCGCGGCATGGGCTGCTCGCGCTGCAACGGCACCGGCTTCATCGGTCGCACGGCGGTGTATGAAATGCTGGAGATGACCCCCGAGCTGGTGCAGGCCGCCAACCACGGCTCGCCGGTCGAATTCGTCAAGATCGCCCGCACACAGATTGGCAAAGAGACGCTGCTGCGCAACGCGCTGGCCCTCGCCAAAAGCGGCCGCTCGTCTCTGTCTGAAACCATGGCGCTGGCCGCGCACAGCGACGGCTAGATCATGTCGGCCCCCACGTCGCTTCGCTCCTGCCCCCCGAGGGGGCGCTCAGCCGCCTTGTGGCGGCTCGGCGCCGGCTAATGCCACAGTTCACCTACACCGCGCGTGACAGCAGCGGCGGCCTGCTGAAAGGGGTACTCGAAGGCCCCTCGGCCGCCGCCATTGCCGGCGACCTGATGAACGCCGGCAACACGCCGCTCGACATCAGCGAGGCCACGGCCGTCGCCGCCTCGATGGCCACGCGACAGATCGGCTTTGGCAAAAAAGAGAAGGTCAAGCACGACGACCTGTTGATGTTCAGCCGCCAGATCTACACGCTGCTGAAGGCCGGCATCCCGCTCACGCGGGCCTTGGCCGGCTTGCAGGAATCAGCAGCACCCGCCATGGCCGAGGTGATCCGCCACACCCGCGAGAGCCTGGAGAGCGGCAACGAGATGTCGACCTCGCTCGCTCGCCAGACCGGTGTGTTCTCGGGCTTCTACGTGGCTATGGTGCGCGTGGGTGAAATGACCGGCCGCCTGGACGAAGTGTTCTTGCGCCTATTCCATCACCTCGAGTTCGAGAAGCTGATGCGCGACCAGGTGAAGTCGGCCCTGCGCTACCCGAGCTTCGTGGTGGCGGTGATGGGCGTGGCGGTGATGGTGGTCAACATCTTCGTCATCCCGGCGTTCCAGAAGGTGTTCGACGGCTTCGGCGCCGAGCTGCCTTTCATGACGCAGATCCTGGTGGGCTTCTCCAAGTTCACGCTGGCGGGCTGGCCCTACATGCTGGTAGGTGCCGTGGGGGGATTTTTCGCGTTCAAGCGCTGGACGAGCACTGAAAATGGCCGCTACATCTGGGACCGCAGCAAGCTCAAGTTCCCGATCGCCGGCAAGATCATCCGCAAGGCCACGCTGGCGCGCTTTTCGCGCAGCTTTGCGCTCGCGCTCAAGAGCGGCGTGCCGGTGGTGCAGGCCATGATGGTGGTGGCCAACACGGTCGAAAACGCCTTCTTCGCCCGTGCCATCGAGAAGATGCGAGACGGCGTGGAGCGTGGCGACAGCGTGCTGCGAACCGCCGCGGCCAGCGGCATCTTCACGCCGGTGGTGCTGCAGATGATCGCGGTGGGCGAAGAGTCGGGCACGCTCGACGAGATGCTCGGCGAAGTGGCCGACTTCTATCAGCAGGACGTGGAGTACGAGCTCAAGTCACTGTCGGCGCAGATCGAGCCGATCCTGATCATCTTCCTGGGCGTGCTGGTGTTGATCCTGGCGCTCGGTGTCTTCCTTCCCATCTGGGATCTCGGCAAAGCCGCCGTGAAGTAGTGCCTGCGCGGGCATGACAGCGGGGCAAAACCCCTGCTTATCGAAGCACCGCGCCCCAGCCCCGCTCCCTAGCATCACCCCAGACCCCAAGCTCCCGATCCCGGGCGGCTTGCTGTTGGTTCATGTGGTCATGTTCAAACGACGAGAACAACCCGGCTGGCTGGCGATCGTGCCGCGCAAACAGTGCGTGGAGTTCGCCCATGTCGTGCGTGGCGGCGAGCGCCCCACGCTGACCCTGCTGGAATCGACCGCCCGCGCCGGCAACAGCGACACCGAGGCGCTGCTGCGCGCCCGCAAGGCGCTCAAGCTGCAAAACTACCGCTGCACCACCTGGGTCGAACCCGGCTCGTACCAGATGATCCAGGTCGCCAAGCCCAAGGTGCCCGACGTCGAGCTGCGCGCCGCGCTGCGCTGGAGCGTGAAAGACTCGCTCGACTTCCCCGTCGAGCAGGCCATGATCGACGTGCTGCCCATCCCGACCGACGGCATGCCACCCGGCCGTGATGCCATGGCCCTGGTGATCGCCGCCAAACGCCAGCCGCTGGCCGACCGTGTGCAGGCCTTCCAGCACGCCAACATGTCGCTGCAGGTGATCGACGTGCTCGAAGCCGCGCAACGCAACATCGCCGCGCTGTTCGAAACCAAGGACCGTGGGCTGGCCATGCTCGCCTTTCACGAAAACGGCGGCCTGCTCACCTTCACGCGCAATGGCGAGCTCTACGGCCTGCGCCACATCGAGGCCGACCTCGCCACCCTCGCCAACCCCGAGCAGCGCGAAAGCGCCTTCGAGCGCATCGGCCTGGAGCTGCAACGCTCACTCGACGGCTTTGACCGCCAGTTCAGCCAGGTGCCATTGCAGCGTGTGCTGGTCGCAGGCCACCCGGCCACCGAAGCGCTGTGCAACTACCTCAAAGACAACATCTACCTGCCGGTGGAAGTGGCCGACCTCGCCACCGTGATCGAAGCCGGTCCCTACAGCCCGCTGAGCGAGGTGCACGAGCAGTCGGCGTGGTACGTGCCGATCGGCATGGCCTTGCGCGTTGAAGACCCGCCGAAAGCTGCGGCATGACGCAAAACATCAACCTCTACGACGTCTCGTTGCGCACGCGCCGCGACTGGGCGACCGCCGAGATCGCCGCTACCGCCGTGGGCGTGTGTGCGCTGGCCGTCACGCTCGCCAGCACCTGGGCGCGCCACGACCTGGCCCAGCTGCGAGGCCCGGCCGCCGAGACCACCGAAGCGCTGCAAACTGCGCAGACCCAACTCACCGACCTCACTCAACGGGTGGCCGGGCTGAAGCCAGATGCGCGACTGCAAGCCGACCTGCAACTCGCACAAACCACGCTAACCCAGCGCCACGCCGCGTTGGGGTTGTTGCGCGGCGGTGGCCTCGGCGTTGAAGCCGGCCACGCGGCGGCGATGAGCGCGTTTGCGCGCCAATCGATCAACGGCTTGTGGATCACCGGCCTGGTGCTCGACAACCAGCAAGTGGCCCTGCGCGGCCGTGCGCTCAACCCCGACCTGATCCCCGCCTACGTGAGCCGCCTGAACAAGGAGCCCGCCTTGCAAGGCCGCTCGTTCCGCGCACTCGACATCGAGCGGCCGGTGCATGCCGCCGATGCCGCGGCCTCGATGCCGGCGCGTCCTGCCGCTTTCGTGGAGTTTTCGTTGCTCAGCGCCCAAGGTGCTGAAGCGCCGGCCAAGGTGACACCGAAGGAGCCCACACCATGAAGGCTCGGTGGAAACGCCTCAGCGCCCGCTTCATGGCGATGCCGCAACGTGAACGCTTCTTGCTGCCCGGTGCGCTGTGCTTCGCCGTCCTGATGCTCGGCCACCTGTTGCTGATCGAGCCGGCCCGCAAGCAGCACCGCCTGCTGCAAGCGCAGTTCAGCCAAGAGAGCAACGAGCTGATCGTGGCGCAAACCCAGCTCAAGGCGCTGAATGCCAAGCTCACCAACCCCGACGCCCAGCTGCACACCCAGCTGGCCGAGCTGCGCACCCAGACGCGCGCCGCCGACGATCAGTTCAAGCAGCTCCAAAGCTCGCTGGTGCCGGCTCACGAGATGAGCCAGTGGCTGGCCGGCCTGCTGCAAGCGCAGCGCGGCCTGCAACTCACCGGCCTGCGCAGCCTGCCGGTGTCTTCGGTGGCCGACTTGGTGGCGGCCAAGGCGGCGCCAGCGGCATCGGCTGCGTCCAGCCCCAACGACAGCACCACCCCGCGCAACACCTGGCTCTACCGCCATGGCGTGGAAGTCACTCTGCGTGGCAACTACGCCGACCTGCACGCCTACCTCAAGACACTCGAGCAGCTGCCGCGCCGCGTGTATTGGGGCGAGCTGAAGATCAACGCACAAGACAGCCCAGCCGTGGTGATGACGCTGACCGTCTACACCATCAGCCTGGAGAAAACATGGTGGGTCATATGAACATGAACCGGTTGTTCTGGATCACGCTGCTGGGCTCGCTCGCCACCAGCGCGCACGTGCTGGCAGACGACAACCTGCCCGACCCCACCCGCCCGCCCGCCGGCCTGCAAACGGCAGGGGCCGCATCGGCACCCGCCGTGGCCGACACGCTGGTGCTGCAGTCGGTGCTGATGAATGCCGGGCGCGCACCAGCGGCCGTGATCAGCGGGCAGCTCGTGGTACTCGGCGGCCTGGTGGGCGAACAGCGCCTGGCCATCGTCACAGAGCGCAGCGTGCAACTCAAAGGGCCGCAAGGCATCACCACGCTCAGGCTGACGCCCGACGTCAACAAGCAGCTGCGGGTCTCTCGCATGGAGCCGACAAAATGAACAAGAAGACCCTTTGCGCACTCGCCGCATTCTTCGCACTAGCCCTGGCCGGCTGCGCCTCGACCCAGCTGCCCCCCCAAGCCACGCTCGATCGCATCAAGGAAGAAATGGCCCGCGCTTCGGCGCGCGAAGCGAGCAAGCCCACCGCCCCACCCGACGCCGTGAACCGCGCGCTGCTGCCGCCGCTGCAAAACGAACCCGTGCGCCTGCCGCCGCCCAGCGAGCCGCGCTTCGATCTGGCGGTGTCCAACGCACCCGCGCAACAAGTGTTCCTGCAGATCGTCACCGGCACGCGCTACAGCATGCTGGTCGCGCCCGAAGTGAGTGGCGTGGTCGCGCTGAACCTGAAGAACGTCACCGTGCGCGAAGCGCTCGATGCGCTGCGCGACCTCTACGGCTACGAGTACACGATGCAGGGCACGCGCATCCACATCCAGCCCAATGCATTGCAGACGCGCATCTTCCAGGTCAACTACCTGGCCGGCAAACGCAGCGGCACCAGCGACACACGCGTGATCTCGGGCTCGATCTCGTCTGCCAGCACCAGCGGCGGCAGCACCTCGCCCACGGGCTCGAGCACACCGCCCTCAACGGGCGGCGGCAACGGCAGCACCCAGGTGGCCGCGCAGAGCAGCCACATCTCCACCGGCTCCAACCACGACTTCTGGGGCGAGCTGCGCGAGACGCTGACCGCCATCGTCGGCACCGAAGGCAACCGCAAGATCATCGTCAACCCGCTGTCGGGCGTGGTCGCGGTTCGCGGCTTTCCGCAAGACATTCGCAACACCGAAAACTACCTGCGCATGACGCAGCTGATCGTGGAGCGACAGGTGATGATCGAAGCCAAGATCATCGAGGTGCAGCTGAGCGACAGCTCCACCAGCGGCGTCAACTGGTCGGCCTTTCGCAACGCCAACAGCCACGTGTCGGCCGGCCCCATCGCGCCCGGCACCACCCTGCAAACCAGCGGCCCGCTGGCGGCCCTGGGCCTGAACGGCGTGCCCGGCGCCAGCCTGATCACCGACGCCACCAACATCGGCAGCATGTTCGGCCTGGCTTTCCAGAGCCCCAACTTCGCGGCCATGCTGCAGTTCCTGGAGACGCAGGGCAATGTGCAAGTGCTCTCGAGCCCGCGCATCGCGAGCATCAACAACCAGAAGGCCGTGCTGAAGGTCGGCACCGACGAGTTTTTCGTCACCAGCATCAGCACCACCGCCACCACCTCGGGCACCAGCACGGTTGTCACCCCGACGATCGGCGTGCAACCATTCTTCTCAGGCATTGCGCTCGACGTGACGCCGCAGATCGACGACAACGACCAGATCATCCTGCACCTGCACCCCTCGGTGAGCGTGGTGGCCGAGAAGACCAAGAACGTGAACCTGGGCTCGCTCGGTGTCTTCCAGCTGCCGTTGGCCGCCAGCACGGTGAACGAGAGCGACTCGGTGGTGCGCGTGCAAGACGGCAACATCGTCGCCATCGGCGGGTTGATGAAGCAGCAGCAGTCCACCTCGGCCTCAGGCCTGCCCGGCTCCACCGATTACGCCCTCGGCGCCCTGGTGGGCACCAAGAGTCGCAGCGGTGTGAAGAGCGAGCTCGTGATCCTGCTCAAACCGACCATCATCCGCAACGAGCGCAGCTGGCAGGCCGATGCCACCGACACGCAAGAGCGGCTGAGCAAGTTCAAGTGAGACGACCATGTACCTCGCCCACTTTGGCCTGACTGAGTTGCCCTTCGGCCTGACGCCCGACACGGCGTTTGCCTTTGCCACACGCGCTCACCAGGAAGCACTCAACACGCTGCTGATGGCCACGAGCAGTGGCGAGGGCTTCATCAAGATCACCGGCGAAGTGGGCACCGGCAAGACCCTGCTGTGCCGACGCTTCCTCGCCACCCAGGGCGACGACTGCGTCACCTGCTACCTGCCCAACCCCTTGCTCACCCCCGCCACCTTGCTGCTGGCCGTGGCCGACGAGCTGGAGCTGAAGCCGGGCGCAGGCGCGACCGAATACCAGCTGCTCAAGTCGATCAACGAGGAGCTACTTGCCCTGGCCGCCGAAGGCCGCCGCGTGGTGGTGTGTGTCGACGAGGCGCAGGCCTTGCCGCTCAAGAGCATGGAGACACTGCGCCTGCTGTCGAACCTGGAAACCGAAAAACGCAAGCTGCTGCAAGTGGTGTTGCTCGGGCAACCCGAGCTCGATGCGCGGCTTGCTCTGTCGTGTATGCGGCAACTGCGGCAACGCATTTCATTTCACTACCGCCTCACCGGCATGGACCGCCCCGAGCTGCGCCAGTACCTGCACCACCGTATGCGCGTGGCCGGCTACGACAGCACCGAGGTCTTCACCGCCCCGGCCATCGCCGCGCTGCAACGCGCCAGCGGCGGCACGCCGCGCCTGGTCAACATCCTCGCGCACAAGGCCTTGCTGACGGTGTTCGGCGCCGGTGGTGCTGTCGTCGAAGACCAGCACGTGCGCGCTGCCGCGCGCGACACCGACACCTCACTGTCATGCGGGCCACGCTGGTTGAACTGGCTGGCCGGGAGCGCCCGATGAGCCTCATCAACCAGGTGTTGCGCGACCTCGACAAGCGCCGGGCAGTGACTGCTGCAGCACCCGCCGCCGTAAAAACATCGCTTCCATCCGCGGCGCCGAACGCACTGCAGCGCGCGCGCCGCTGGGGCCTGGGCTTCGCGATCACTGCCATGGCCGTGGTGGCGGGCGGTGTGGCGCAAGGCAGCATCAACTGGCCGGGAAGGGTGGCCGAGCTGGAGGTGTCGATGCCGGTGGGCGTGGCTGCCGTGGCCGAAGCAGCTCCGGTAGTGCCCCCAGTTACCGCAGCGCCGGTCGCTGTCACGACACCGGCGGTTTCACCCGAAGTGAAGACTGAAACGCCTTCGCCCGGTGAGCCCGTGCTGGTTGCCGTGGCCGCACCGACCGTGCGATCGCCCCTCATCAACATCCCGCGCAGTGAGCCCAAGGCAAGACTCATCTTGGTACCCGACCTGGCGGCATCTGCTTCGGCGCTCGCGTTACCGAAACCAGAGCCGCGCATCGACAAACGCATGGCCTCCCGCACCCCGCAAGAGCGCGCCGAAGCGCACTACCAGCGCGGTGTGACAGCCCACCAGGCCGGCCAGATCAACGACTCCGCCGACGCCTTCATGGCCGCCCTGCGTGAAGACGCGCGCTACGCACCGGCACGGCAAGCGCAAGCCGGTTTGCTGATCGGCCAGTCGCGGCACGAAGAAGCCCTGGCCTTGTTGCACGAGGGCATCACCCTCTCACCCCAACAACCCACGCTCGCCTTGATGCTCGCGCGACTGCAAGCCGAACGGCAAGATCTGAGCGCCGCCGCCGACACCTTGAAGGCCGCAAGCGGCAACGCCACGAACAACGCCGAGTACCAGGGCTTTTACGCCGCGATCTTGCAGCGTGCGGGGCGGCACCCCGAAGCAGCCGAGAAGTTCAGCGCAGCGCTGCGACTCGCGCCTGCCAATAGCGTGTGGTGGATGGGGTTGGGGATCTCACTCTCAGCATCCGATCAGTCGGCCGCAGCCCGCGAGGCGTTCATGCGAGCCAAGACGACGGGAGCGCTGCCACCGGAGGCGGGGCAGTATGTGGAGTTGAGGTTGCGGCAGATGTTGTGAGGGTGCAGGACCAGACTTGTGAGTCACTCCTTTGCCGTGAGCTTGGATGGCAAGGGATCCTTGGAGCAAGCGTTTGAGACACAGGCAATCAAGCCTAAGAGAGATCAGACGCAGAGACAGAGAGGGCGACTTCATGAACTCGCTGACTCTGACTCAAACAAATACGTCGGTGGCCAGTCGACCTATTTAACTGGTACTCCGGGTTTCAACTCCGACTCAGACCCCATCAGCGGGTGGTCGGGACGCCTCAAACCTACGAGCCTCTTCAAGCAACAACAGCAGCTGGTGTGGTCACTGCAGCGTAGCGATACTTCACATCGCCGCCGATATAGATCACCCGCGGATCGGACGGTCGAGTGTTGTCTGTAGAAAAGCCGGCGAGCGAGTCATGGACGTACAAGCTGAAGAACTTGTAGATGTCCGAATCCTGAGTCAGAGGCTGCTTCTTCATCACGACCACCTCGTAGGCATCCAACAAAGCCCTGTAGTGCGGGCGCATCCGTCGCTTCGGGTCTCGATGGTGTTGGGAGTGCAACCATTCGGCGTCTTGAAGCAGCCATCGGTCGTAGCGATCCAGATTCTCTATCAGTTCGCTGTCGTTGGCAGCACCGTCAACTCTGGCCTGGGCAACGCGCCACCTGTCGTACGCATCGGCCTCCTGGGCTTCCAACTTGGCCACCATGCCTTTCCACATGGATGCTTGGTTCGCATACCCTGGGCTCGATCTGGCCCCTTCGAGCGCCTGTTGAGCCCCTTGGCGTTGAGCAGACACCATGGAATAAGCGGAGCGCTTCTCCTGGGCATCTTTCTCAAGCGCATCACGCGTCTGACCAAATGCCTTCTCGTTGTCGGCAATGGCTTGCTGCTCGGGCGTGAGCACACGAGCACGCCACGCGCGAGGGACTTCCCTGCCCGCGTTGGCAGGGTTGGTGCGTTCCAGCGCCACAGTCAACCGATAGGTCCAGTAGTGCCGCATGTGCGCCAACAGGACGGCTCCCAAGGCTTGCGCTCCGTTGACGCCGGCCATGTACTTTTTCCACAAGCCCATCATCTCGGAGTAGACCTTCAAACCTGCCTCGTCGAGGGCAAAGTCCTTCTTCAGGCTGACCGGCATCCTGCTGAGCTGATCGAGGGTGGACAGCGGGACACCCGCTTTCACCGCGCGGTCGAGCATGACCCTCAACGGAACCCGCGACAACATCGAATGTCTGCCACCCTCTCCCTGCCTGTAACCCCCACCCACATCGGAGTGCACGCCTGGGAAAACCATCTCCGTCACGCCTTGCGGATAACTCATCCCGTGCAACGCACTGTCGAGCGGAAACGAGTTTCGAATCTCATGGCCAGCGACCAAGTGAACACAGTGGCTCACCACTTCGGAAATTTGCAGATCGTCGGCCCAATCGGCGTGTCCATCTGAAATTCCGGGAGAGGGGTCAGCGCCGGGCACACCAAACGCAAGGCGGGTGAGGTCGTCTTGCCCCAACCCACCGGCTCCTCGCCAAGTATTCTCATTGCGTCGTGGGCTCCCGATATTGTTAGCGGCCATGGGTAGGCCGACAGACGCAACCGTGTCAAAGATTCCGAGGAAGTACACGTCGATGGGATAGCCCCCTTTGAGAACTCTTCCCGAACTGCCCAATGCCCCCGCTCTCACCTTGCAATGACCGCGCGAACCCGTGCACGATTTGTAAAGCTCGCGACAAAAGGCGCGCGCCGATGCCGCCCCACGGGAAAACCCAAAAACGGCAAGGCGTACCTCAACGATACGGCTGGTGTTGTCCTTGGAGCGTTGCTCGGCCGCGTGCAGAATCTTCGCTAACTCTTTGAATGCCCAGTCCAGGCGTTCTTGTCCAAACGCGCCAGCACCCTTACCCGTTTTCGTTCCACCTGGATCTTTCACATCCTTGAAATAGGTGCCAAGGCCCGGGATGTAGCGACGGAAAGTCTGAGTGGTCTCGTTGTTCTCTGAATGCGCTCGAAACAGTCGGGCGACATTGCTGTGCTCTTCTGTCGGCGTATCCGCGTCAAGGTTGTTGCCGGTTCCATCGAAGAAGAACGAAACAGTGATCTTCTGCTCGCAACCAATAGTTGCTCTCTGAGCAAAGCCACCAACGGCATTTGCAGTGAGTTCCGGCTTTGGACTGGATGGAGCGACAGGCCTTTCAGCGGCTTGTGTTTGGAGTTCGGCAACATCAGCCCCACTCTCCTTATTGAGAAGGGGTTGGTTCAGTGGGTTGGTCTGGTTTGTCATGGCCCGCATTTTGAGAACTTGCTGTCGTTGTTGACGTTGTTCGATGCCCTGCGTTGCGCCATGTCGAAGCGACCAAGCTTCAGCCGCGGCTCGGATGGGCGAGAAGTAATTGCGACCTGGATGGTGCCGTCCGGGTAAAAGTGCACCTCGAATGCCCCAGGCTCTGGCGGAATGGGGCCGTCAAGTAACACGCGCTGTTTGCAATACGGGACGTCACCGTCGCGCTTCCAAGATACTTCTACCGCCAGCGGAAGGGGGGTGCTCTCCGGAATTGGCGCACAGCAAGCGCCACCTCCATAGGAGTGATCCTTGGACGAGACCCACGCATTCCCTCCCCCGGCTCCATTGACAGCAAAATTGTCGATATAGAGGTCTGTGTAGTTGTATGCAACGAGCAACAACCCCTTCATTCCTTTCGGCGTGGAGTGCGGTCCTGTGTAGAGCTCCACGCCGTTGAGCATCGGCTTCTCGAACTTGGTCGGGTCGAAGTTCTTGACTGCGTCTGGAACCGACGGTTTCGCGGGCGTGATTGCTACGTCATCGCAACCGGCAAGAACCAAGGCGACCAGGACTAACCCGGTACAAGCGCCCAGCGACATCACGCGGCTCATGAGATGGGGGCGGTCGGTCATGGCCCGCACCTTGACAACTTGCTGTCGTTATTGACGTTGCCAGAGGCCTTCCGCTCGTAGGCGTTGAAGCGCTCCAAGTTGACTCGAGCCTCCGAATCGAAAGGCGCTGTGGCCACCTGAATCGTGCCATCCTGGTAGAAGTGCACGTCAAATGCGTAGGGATCTGTCGCAACAGGGCGGTCTAGCAGCACCGTTTGCTTGCAGTAAGGCGCGTCTCCGTCGCGCTTCCACACAATCTCAACCGTCATCGGCAGTTCCAGACCTCCAGGGATCGACGCACAACATGTGCCGCCCCCACCTCCGGCGTGTTTTCGTGATACTTCCAGATTGCCACCCCCTGCCCCGTTGACAGCAAAACTGTCGATGTAGGTGTCGGTGTAGTTGTAGCCGCGAATGGTCAACCCCTTCATCCCTTTGGGCGTGGAGTGCGGTCCGGTGTAGAGCGCCACCCCGTTGAACATCGGTTTCTCGAACTTGCTCGGGTCGGAGTTCTTCACTGCATCTGGAATCGCAGGTTTCGCAGGCCCGTTCGCCGCGCCGTGGCATGCGATAAGAGTCAATGATGCGAGGAACAACCCTGTACACGCCTTGAGCGACAACGCTCGCTTCACAAGATGGAGTCGATCTGTCATTCGCGGCACTTGGTGGACTTTCCGTTGTTGTCGATCATGCTGACTGAGAAGTAGCACTCTCAATCGAAGCAATGGCTTCGTGCAAAGGTATCTCGCCACGCTTGACGGCCGCCAACACCGTATCCCAAGGCGGTTGAGTCGCAAAGCCTTCGCCATACACGAGAGCCAAGGTGCAGTAAGAAGCCAGATCGCGTGGGGAAGACAGTCGCCAATCACCTGCTGCGACGAGATAACGATCAACTGTCGGGTGTCGTTCCGGGTATGGCATGTCAAGCAGCGGCTCAACCTTGTTCTGCACCAGCACGTCAATGACCGCATCGGTCTCGCCGGCTTGAATGAATGCGTTCTGCTGTTCGACGTTCAGTCGCAGTGGTGCGGCGAACTTCTCTGACCCCTGAACGCCCGCACTGAATGCCTGGACGAGGGCCCCACTGCGATCCGAGTACCACCAGCTCTGGACACAAGAAAAGAACGCCTCCAACTCCGCTGGCGACAAAACATGGATCAGTGTCGTCACGATGCGGGTATCGAAATACCTCAGTAAGACATCGTAGCTTTCAGGAAGCTGCGCGTCACAACGTGCCGTGAGCGCGTTGGCTAGATCATGCAGGGAGAGGTCACTGTCTATCACGCTGAGCGCGCTGCCATAGCAACCGGCATCGCACAGATTCCGCAGGGCACGTGTTCTGCCTTTGTCTGACAAGGCACCTCCGAGTGCCAGGACAAAGGGAGTGGCCGTGTCACGGCACGCCTCTTCTGCTTGCTTCAGCAACGGGCACTTTTGAAAGGCCGCCAACCCTTGAACTGGCGCCATGTGGTCTGCGAAGGCCGCCTGATTGACCAATAGGTAGCGTTTGACTCCCGGCGCAACCGGCTGCAGGCTTTCAAAGTTTCGCCAAAGCGGTGAATGCTGATCACTCATGGTCATCGTGGAGCAAACGCTGACCCAGCGGCTTGAGCCTTGAGCAAGCAAGCGACGCAAACGCTGCCCGGCATCCCGGGTAGTGGATAACTCTCCGACCCCGGCCCGACGAAGCTCTTGGTCGCCGCCTTGACCGTGATCTTCCCCGGGCATTGGACGGTGATGCCACCGCCCTCGATCACGATCTGAGCGCCTCCCGAGGTTTGCAGCGTGATCTTCTTGGCCGCGGCCCAATCGATGTGGCTGTTGGCACTCTGGATGTTGATCAGGTCCTTGGCCGCCACCTCGGCCGTGCCCGCCTGGGCCTGCATCTGCACCGGTCCCTGCCCCGCGATCATCGTCAGGCCCTTGCCCTTGGCGCCGTCTCCAGGCTGCACCGCCCCAGCCAGGATGCCAATGCTCTGTCCTGTGTTCACTCGCAGTTGATGGCCACCTGCAATGTGGATGTCCTGCCCCGCCTGCCAGCTGATCGCCTCGCCACTGGCGAACTGGAGGTCTTGGCCTGCGACCACAGCCAACCCGGCCTTGGCCGTGATCGCCACGATCGGGTCGGTGCTGTGCGGCAGCCTGCCGGTTGCGGCTTGGGTGCTCTTGCTGTTCGCGTCGGAGATCGCGTTGCTCAGATTGACCTGGCTCACCATGCCACTGGCCGCCTGGTGCAGCGCCTTCATCGGCGCAAGCTTGTCGCTCAGGTGGCTCTGGTCCGCCTTGATGGTGCCCACCGCTGTGGCCAGGGTGGTGGTCTGGTGCGTCTTGGCTGCCTGGCTGAAGCTGTCGGCGAGCGTCATCGCTTGCTTGAGCAAGGCCATGCCCGGTGCGTTGTCGCCCGCCGGGTCGCTGGGGTTGGCGCCGTAGCTGGTGATCAACACGCCTTGGGTCGCACGGATGGCGCCATACGCATCCGTGCGCAGCTCGAAGCCCTGGCCGCGGAAGCTGCCGCGGTGGTTGTCGGCCTGGTGGATCAGGTGCCCGAGGTTGAGCTGGCTCGCGTGCTGGGTGCTGGCCAGTTGCACCCGCAGTTGCCCCGGGGTGTCATCAAACACCAACTGGTTGAAGCCCTCACCGCCAAACTCCTTGCTCTTGATGCCGCTGAGCGCGGCCTGGTTGTTCTGTGCCTTGGCGTTGCTTGTGGCGGGGCCAGGTGCGCCACCGTGCCAGGCTGGCGCGTGGCCGCCGGATCCTGCGCCCATGCGGTTGCCCTGAGCGCTGGGGCGGTGGTCGCTGCTGTGGACATAGGCACTGGTGTCGGCCTCGGCTGGTGCGCCACCCGGTGTGGCCGGCAGGCCGGCCTCGCCCTTGCCGTTGTAGAGCGCTCCGATGCACAGGGGCCGCTCAATATCGCCTTCGATGAACTGCAGCAGCACCTCCTGGCCGATGCGCGGGATGAACTGCTGGCCCATGCCGGCGCCGGCCCAGCGTTGGGCCACCCGCACCCAGCAGGTGCTGCGGTTGTCGGGCCGCGTGTCGGCATGCGGAGCGCTCTGCCAATGGAACTGGACCTTGATGCGGCCCAGCGCATCGGTGTAGAGCTCGTCGGCACCGTTCGGAGTGATGTTGCAGCCAGGGCCGACCACGAGGGCGGTCTGCATGCCCAGGGCAGTCGGCTGGGGCGTTGGTTGAGGCCGCCAGGGGATCGCACGGCGCAGGGCCTGGAAGCGGTTGGCATAACCAAGTTCGGCCGCCTGGGTGCTGAGCTCGGGGTCCTGGGCCAGGGTGGCCAGCAGGTCAGGCTCGGCCTGGCCGCTGAGTTCGGCGAAAGGGTCGGCCTGGGTCTGGGTGTGGGCCAGGCGCTGGCTGAGTTCCTTGGGCAGGTTGTTGATGCCTAGCGCGTGCACGCTGTGCACGCTGAACTCGCGGTCGGCGGGGGTTTGCAGGTCGCCCAGGGCGTCGAGGGTGCTTTGGGTGAGAGCAAACCATTGGCCGGCGCGAAGGCTGCGCACGGTGCTGCGGGCGAGCCAGGTCTTGTGACGTGTCTCGTAGGCTTGCTGGTGGCAGGTGGCGCGGTGTTGGGCCTGGGTACTGGTGCATTGCCCGGTATCGGCGGTGGCACCGGTGGGGGCGTAGTGCTGCAGCCAGGGCGCGATGTCCTGGATGCTCTGGCTGCCGAAGGCATGGGCGCTGGTCGATTCGGCAGCGATGGCGCGTTTACCGTGGTAGTCCCATTGCAAGACGGCGCTGGCGGCGGGGGTGAGCTGGCGCAGCCCGCCGAAGCTCTGGATGGCGTCTTGATGCTCGACCGCACCTGCGCGGTGGAAGCGGATGCCAGCGCCGCCGAGCTTGGCTTGAGACGTGATGTTCTGCGGCCAGCGGGTGCTGTCGGCGAAGAAGACGAGTTGGTGGGCGCTGGGGGCACGCTCGCTCTCTTCGACACGCCAGCCCAGGCCTTCTTGGGCGAGCAGGCGTTGGATGAAGCTGAGGTCGCTCTCGCGGTATTGCACGCAGTAGGGGCGCACGCCGGCGTTGGGGGCTTGGCTCAGGAAGGCGTTGAGGTCTTCAGTGCTACCGTCTTCCAGGGTCTCGCCCGTCTTTTCTCACCATTGCCATGCGGCGTGGGCGCGGTAGGCCTCGGCACCGAGCACGTCGTCGATGATCTGAGGGAGGGTTTTGTCTTGCCAGACTCGGCTGTGGCGGCTGTGGCGCAGCAGGGCGACCCAGGGTTGAACCGTCAGCTGGTAGCGGGCGAGGCCGCCGTCGGAAGGGCCTTGGCTGGCTTGCATGACAAGGCCGCTGCGCTGGCTGCGGCTGCCATCTGACAGGGTGGTGTGCAGGGTCACACGTTGGCCGAGCAAGGGCTGCAGCGGAACGCGCGCATTGAGGCTCAGGGCGCTCAGGCTCAGTTGATAGGGCTGGCTCACCTCGTCGATCAGGCTGAAGCGCTCCACCATCAGCTCGCTCACACCGCCTCCACCCTCCAACGTGTACAGGCGCTGCGCGCTTGTCCATTGAGACAGCAGGGTGCTGAGTTGGGTCTGGAGTGCGTCACTCAGTCGATCAAGCATTTTTTGCACTTCCCTCTGGCCGCTGGGCGAGGGGGAATTTTGCAGGCCGCCCTCGGAGAACGACCACTGCACACAAAGCGTTACAGCCCCCTGAAAGGGGGAGGCGCACGCTCAGTCGTTGGCAAAACTGTATGGACCGCCACGCTCCAGTGCGCGGGCGTAAGCCGGCCGCGCGTGGATACGCTTCAGAAATGCCATCAGTCGGGGCCGAGACGCATCCAGCCCCGCACGCTGCGCGGAAGCTTCAAGCGGAAAGCTCATCTGGATGTCGGCTGCGCTGAACTCATGGCCCGCAAACCATTCGCGTAGGCCCAACTCGGCCTCCATGAAGTCGAGTTGGCGCTTCAGGTTGGGGTCGACCAGCGTACTCATCACCTTGGCCGAAATGCCGCGCACGATGGGCTTGACGAAGAACGGCACCTTAGCGCTCGCGATCTTCATGAACACCAGCTTCAGCAGCAGCGGCGGCATCGCCGAGCCTTCTGCAAAGTGCAACCAGTAGCGGTAGGCCAAGCGCTCGGGTGTGCCGGCCGCAGGCATCAAGCGGCCATTGCCATAACGCTCGACGAGGTATTCGACGATCGCGCCCGACTCGGCCACCGTCACGTCGCCATCGGTGATCACCGGTGACTTGCCCATCGGGTGCACCTGCCGCAGCGACTCCGGCGCCAGCATGGTGGCGGGGTCGCGCTGGTAGTGCTTGATCTCGTAGGCAAC
>JACMKJ010000222.1 GCA_014380155.1 Rhizobacter sp.
GTCGAGATCACCAGCCGCCGCCTGGCCAGCCCTGCAAGCCGCACCGTGCTCACCGGCGACGAGCTGCGCAGCGTGCCCGGCACGGCGGGCGACCCGATGAAGGCGCTGCAAAGCCTGCCGGGTGTAGCGACGTCCAACGATGGCAGCAGCGAGCCCGCAGTGCGCGGCTCGCGCCCGACCGACAACGCCTATTACATCGACTTCCTGCCGGTGGGCTACCTTTTCCACGTGGGCGGCCTGGTGAGCGTGGTGCACAGCGACCTGGTGAACCAGTTCGAGCTGTACAGCGCCGCCTTCGGCCCCGAATACGCTGACGTCATCGGCGCCGTGCTCGACGTGAACCTGCGCAACCCGCGCACCGACCGCCTGGGCGGCGTCATCAACGTCAGCCTGCTCGGCGCCGACTTTCTGGTCGAAGGGCCGGTCAACGACAAGCAGTCGTTCTACTTCGCCGTGAAGCGCAGCTACATCGACCTGCTGGTCGACACCATCGAAGACGAAGACTCGGGCGTCATCGTCACCGTGCCGCGTTACTACGACTACCAGGGCAAGTACATCTGGAACCTCAATGCCCAGCATCAGCTGAGCTTTCACGTGACCGGCGCGTCGGACAGCATCGAGTTCAAGATCCCCGAGAACTCGGGCCTCGGCACCCAGCAGCCGGCGCTGTCCGGTGACAGTGCCATCGACACCAGCTACGGCACCCAGGCCGTGGTGTGGGACGCCGACCTGAGCGGCGGCACCAGCAACAAGCTCGCGCTCGGCCACACGCTCGACACCAACACCAGCCAGGTGGGGCGGGCGCTGCTGGCCACCGCGCGCACCCACACCTGGTTCCTGCGCGAGCAGTTCAGGTTCAAGCCGTCGGTGGATCACGAGACCTCGCTCGGCGGCTCTTTGCAATCGGTGCGGGCCGAGTACGACATCGATGCGCTCAACGCACGCTGCACCGAGTACAAGCCCGAGTGCGATTTCACCGGCGCCCCGCGGGTGCAGGGCAGCGGCCGCATCAACGCCAGCATCACCAACCTCTACGCCAAGAACCGCTGGCAGTTCACGCCCGAGTGGGCGCTGACCGGGGGTGTGCACTACAGCCACGACGGCTACCTCGACCGCCGCTATACCGAGCCGCGAATCGGCGCCGAATGGAAGTGGTCGCCGAGCCTGCTGTTCACTGCCGCCTGGGGCCGCCACAACCAGTTCCCCGCGGGTGACCAGGTGCTGGCTGGCTTTGGCAACACCGGCCTGTGGCACCTGCGCGCCACCCACAGCGTGCTCGGCGTGTCGCAGCAGCTCGACGAAGGCTGGTCGTGGCGAGTCGAGGCGTATCAAAAGAAGTTCAGCGACTTCGTGGTGGACGTCGACCCGCCGGTCAACTACCTCAACGGCGCGAGCGGCCGGGCGCATGGCCTGGAGCTGCTGATCAAGAAGGGCGCTGCGAAAGACAGCGCTTCCAAGTTCTCGGGCTGGTTCTCGCTGAGCCTCTCGCGCGCACGCCGGCAAAACGACTTCACCGGCCAGGAGTTTCCCTTCGAGTTCGACCAGCCGGTGATCGCCAACCTGGTGATGCAGTACAAGAAGTCGGACCGTTGGCAATTTGGCGCCAAGTGGAGTTACCACACCGGCGCGCCCGACACGCCCATCATCGCCAACGACCAGCGTTACCCCGATGGCCGTGTGCGCCCCACCTACGGGCCGATCAATTCCGAGCGCCTACCGAGCTACCACCGGCTCGACCTGCGCGCCGACTGGGTGCTGTCGCCGCGCTACCGCTTTTATGTCGAGGTGATCAACGCCTATGCGCGCAAGAACATCTCGGGCTACAGCTACAACGACGACTACTCGGTGCGCAAAGACGTGACGCAGCTGCCGTTCTTGCCGTCATTCGGGGTGCTGATCAAGTTCTAGTCACGTTTCAACCACTCGCGCGGCGAGGCGCCCACCTTCTGCGCAAACACCCGCGACAAGGCCGACGCGCTGCTGTAGCCCAGCTGCTCGGCCGCGGTCTTGAGCGAGACACCTTTGCGCAGCTCCGTCTGCACGATGGCCAGTCGCCACTGCGCCAGGTACTCGGCCGGCCCCTCGCCCACATGCGCCTTGAAGGCGGCGGCAAACGCGCTGCGTGACATGCCGGCCTGTTGGGCCATCAGCGGCAGCGTCCAGGCCTCGCCGGGGCGCTCGTGCAAGGCCACCAGGGTGTTGGCCAGCTGGGGGTGTGACAGCCCCATCAGCAGGCCGGTCGGCATGCCGCTCTGTTCCGGGTGATCGAGCAGCCAGCGCAACAACTGAAGCAGCAGCACCTCGCACAAGCGATCTGCCAGCAGGCGGTGGCCGCAGCGCACCTGCTCGGTTTCGGCGAAGAGCAGATCGAGCGTGTGCCCAAGCCCCGCCACCTGAGCCAAGGGCAACACCACCACCGGAGGCAGCGCGCGCGCCAGTGGGTGGTTCTCCCCGCCTTGAAACTCGACTGCGGCGCAGGTGAAGTCGCAGCCCTCGGCGGGCGCGTTGTGAAAGTCGTGCGCCAGTGGCCGCGGGTAGAACAGCAAACTCGGCTCGCGCACGTGGATGCGCTTCGGCGCACCGCTGCGCGGCCGGTGCGTGAGCACCATCTCGCCACGCCGCAACACATGCAGAAAGCCGCGCCCCGGCATGGCGGCGTAGTGCGTCACGCCACACAGCGGCCCGTTGTGAAAAAGGTGAGTGCGCACCCGGAAGCGCTCGAGCAGCGAAGACAGGCGGTCCACGCTCGGGGTGGAAGTGGCGGGCTTCATCTGGACGAATTGGTATCAATGGTGGATCAATCTTCACCCATGGTATCGGTTGGGCGCCAACACTGGCCGGGTGCTGTTGCACACCGTGTTGAACCCAGACCACAAGGAAACCACCATGTCACGCGTTCCCCTCCTCACCGCCGCCGATGCCCCCAACGACAGCAAGCTGCTGCTCGAACAGATCCACACCGCCTTCGGCGCCACGCCCAACATGTTCAAGGCGGTGGCCCATTCGCCAGCGGCACTGAAGAGCATGTGGGGCTCGTTCGCCGCCTTCAGCAAGGGCACGCTCGATCCCCAGCTCGGCGAAAAGATCGCAGTGGCCGTGGCCGAGCGCAACGCCTGCGAGTACTGCCTGGCCGCGCACATGGCGCTCGGCCGCAAGGCGGGCGCCAGCGCAGACGAACTGGCCGCCGCCCAGATGGGCGAGGCGAGTGATGCCAAAACGGCCGCCGCGTTGCGCTTTGCGCTCAAGCTGGTGAACGAGCGGGGCCAGGTGTCCGGCGCCGACGTGCAAGCCGTGCGCGCGGTCGGCTTCGGTGATGCCGAGGTGGTGGAGATCCTGGCCCACGTGGCGCTGAACCTGTTCACCAACTACGTGAACGTGGCGTTCGCGGTGCCGGTGGACTTCCCGGCGGTGAAGCTGCGCCGCGCGGCCTGAAGCCGGCCGAGGCAAGGACTTTATATTGAATCAACTATTACTTGATATGAAGTATATGATTCAACAATGTGGACCTTGCTTCTCGTCACCCTTCCCACCCAACCAGGTGCCGTTCGGCTTCGCATCTGGCGCAGCCTGAAGGCCTTGGGCTGCGCTTCTCCGCGCGATGGCGCGTATGTGTTGCCGGCGGATCACGACGCGGCGTTTGGCGAGATCGCTGCCGAGGTGTTGCAGCACGGTGGCACAGCCTCGGTCTTCGAATTGGGCACACGCGAGCCGCAGCAGCAAGACGAGCTGCTGGCTCAGTTCTCTCGGGCCGAGGCCTACGCGCAGTGGCGCGAGTCGGGCGAGGCGGTGCGCGGCGAACTGGCGGCACTGACCGAGACCGACGCCCGGCGCTGGCTGCGCA
>JACMKJ010000223.1 GCA_014380155.1 Rhizobacter sp.
ATGTAGCGCGCTTCGCGCTTGTCGATCTCGGTGTGCTCGTGCAGCGCCGAGCCGATGCCCCAGATCATGCCGCCCATCAACTGGCTGTGCGCCGTGCGCGGGTTCATGATGCGGCCGGCCGCAAAGGCGCCCACGATGCGCGGAACGCGGATCTCGCGCGTGCGGGCATGCACCCGCACCTCCACGAACTCAGCGCCGAAGGCGAACATGGTCTTCGCAGCGTTCCCCGGATTGGTGCCACCGCTGCCCTCGGCACTGCCCTTGTACAGGCCTGCCGTGCTTTGTGATCCGCTGGTCTGCGGCACGAAGTTGCCGATCTCCTCGACCGCGCCGAGCTTGAGTTTTTCGAAGGCCGCCGTGCGCTCTGCCGGCGTGGCGCCCGCCGGCAAGGACAGCCGCGCCAGCACCTGCTGGCAAGCCGTCTTCACCGCCGAACAGGCGCTGGCCGTCGTCATCGAGCCGCCTGACACCGGCCCCGGCGGCAGCAGCGTGTCTCCCATTGCCACCGACACCTGTTCAGGCTTGATCGACAGCGCGTCGGCAGCCATCTGCGCCACCACGGTGTAGGCCCCGGTACCGACGTCGTGCGCGGCGATCTCGACGCGGGCCGAGCCGTCGGCCAGCAGCCGCACACGGGCCACCGCCGGTGATACCAGCGTCGGATAGGTGGCGGTAGCGCAACCCCAACCGATCAACCAGTCGCCGTCGCGCATCGAGCCCGGTTGCGGGTTGCGCCGTTTCCAGCCGAACGCGGCGCTGGCTGCGTCGTAGCAGGCCATCAGGCTGCGGCTGCTGTAGGGCTTGCCGGTGACCCAGTTCTTGTCGGTGTCGTTGATGCGGCGCAACTCCACCGGGTCCATCGCCAGTTTCACCGCCAACTCGTCCACGGCACTTTCCAGCGCAAAAATCACCGGCACCTCGGCCGGTGAGCGCATGAAGATCGGCGGGTTGCGGTCGGCGCGCACCATGCGACCGGTGCTCATCACGGTGGGGAAGGCGTACATCGCCGCGGCGTTCTCCACACCACCGTTGATGTACGGGTCGGCACGGCCATTCAGCTCCCACTGGTCGTGGTGGTAGCCGGTGAACTTGCCGTCGCGGCTGGCGCCGATGCGCACGCGGTGCCTGGTCTCGTGGCGGTGGCCTGAGATCGTGAATCCCTGGTCGCGCGTAGCCACCAGCTTCACCGGCCGGCCGAGTTGACGTGCCGCCAAGGCCACGAGCGCGGTGCGCTGGGTGATGGCGCCCTTGGAACCGAAGGCACCGCCGACAAAGTCGTTGACGACGCGGATCTTCTCCGGCGCGATGCCCAGTTGCCCGGCCAAACCAGCGCGCAGGCCATAGACGAACTGGCTGGGTTCGTAGACCGTCAACTCGTCGCCGGTCCATGTCGCGGTGGTCGAGAACAGCTCCATCGGGTTGTGGTGCTGTGTCGGCGTGGCGTACTCGGCGTCGTGCACCACGGCCGACTTGCGCAGCGCCGCATCGGCGTTGCCAAGCACCGGGTCCTTGCGTTCAGGCAGCACGTCGACGGTGCGCTGCTCGACCACACCCCGCGAGCCGAAGGTCGCAGACGGTGCCTGGCGCTGGTAGCGAACGCCGAAGCGGTGGGCAGCCTCGCGGGCGGCCTCAAAGCTGTCGGCCACCACCATGGCGACGATCTGCCCGTCATGTG
>JACMKJ010000224.1 GCA_014380155.1 Rhizobacter sp.
AGGCCGCGCTCGTTGAGCGAATCGAGCTGCGCCAGAAAGCGCGGCGTGGTCACCCGCTCGGGCGCTGCGTAAAGCAGCACCAGCCGCCCGCTCATCATCTCGCGCTCGATCTTCTGTGTCTCGTCGAGCGTGAGCGTGGAGTTGAGGAACGAAGCGTGCACGCCAGCTTCTTCGAGAGCGCCCACCTGGTCGTGCATCAGCGCGATCAGCGGGCTCACCACCACCGCCACACCGTGGCCGGCGCGGTGGCGCGCAATGGCCGGCACCTGGTAACACAGGCTCTTGCCGCCCCCGGTGGGCATGAGCACCAGCGCGTCGCCGTTGCCGACCACGTGGTCGATGATGGCTTCTTGCGCGCCGCGGAAGGCGGGGTAGCCGAAGACCTCTTGCAGGATGTGCAGCGGCTCGGTCGACTCTAGGGTGGGGGAGGCTTCGGACGGCATGGTGGGGGCGAAAACGTCATGGTACGCGAGCGTCTCGTGCGCTACGCTGCGTGTCCCCCACAAGGAGGCCTCATGACCGACCGCGCCGACACCCTGCGCCAGCAGCTCATCCGTAACTTCAACGACGTGCCCCTGAAGCACGAGACGCGCGAGCCGCTCTACGAATGGTCTGGCAGCCGTTTGGCGGCTGGCACCGTGGCACTCAAGTTGGGGGCCAGCGTCGACACCGTTCCCCCCGGCAAGCGCGCCTGCCCCTACCACTTCCATTACGCACAAGAAGAGATGTTCATCGTGCTCGAAGGCGAGGGCACGCTGCGGGTGGCCGGCGAGATGCTGCCCATCCGCGCGGGCGACGTGATGTTCATCCCGCCCGGTCCCGCTTACCCGCACCAGATCATCAACACCTCGGCCGCGCCGCTCAAGTACCTGTCGGTCAGCACCAAAGACAGCCCCGAGGTGGTCGAGTACCCCGACTCCGGCAAGTACCTCGCCTCGGCCACGCGCGACGGCGACCCGTATGGGTTCGACCAGATCCACCCCCTGAAAGATGCCCTCGATTATTGGGATGGCGAGCCCTGAATCCGGCGTGCTAACTTCACCCCCGGCAACCACGCCTCACCCCGCCCGGCCGCGCCACCACCCTTGCGCGGCCGGCTTCATCTCAGGAACCTTCACACCATGAAGCTCGCGTTTTTTCAACTGCGCCGCGCCGCCGTGGCCCTCGCGCTGGGCACCACCGCCGTCGCCGGTCTGGCCCAGACCAGCCTGCCCACGGCCGCCGTGCGCAACGTGACCGAGAACTACCACGGCACGAAGATCGACGACCCCTACCGCTACTTCGAGAACAAGGCCGACCCCGAGGTCGCCAAGTGGATGAAGGCGCACAGCGACAACGCTTACGCCACGCTCGCGCGCATCCCCGGGCGCAACGCGCTGCTCGAGAAAATCATGCAATACGACTCGGCCACCTCCGACCGCGTGGCCCAGGTCACCCGCCTGCCCGGCGAGCTCTACTTCGTGCAGCGCCGCTCGGCCACTGAAAATCAGTTCAAGCTCTACATGCGCCAGGGCCTGAAGGGCACCGACAAACTGCTCGTCGACCCTGAGGCACTTGAAAAGAAAACCGGCAAGCCGCACGCCATCAACTGGTACCTGCCCTCGCCCGACGGCGCGCTGGTGGCCTACGGCCTCTCGGCGCAGGGCTCTGAAGCGGCGGTGCTGCACGTGTTGAACACACGCACCGGCAAGCCAGTGGGGCAACCCATCCCGCGCGCCGACTTCGGCGGCGTCGACTGGTCGCCCGATGGCAAGGCGCTGCTCTTCAATCGGCTGCGCGCACCGCGCGCCGGTGACAAGGCCACCGACAAGTACCAGCACAGCCAGGTGCTGATGCTGCGCCCCGGCGAGCGGGTGGGCGCCGCCCGCAACGTGTTTGGCACGGTGGTGAAGAGCGTGAAGATCGGCGGCGCCGAGATCCCGTTCGTCAGCCTGTCGCACGACGGCCGGTGGGCCTTTGGCTATGTGTTCAATGGCACCCAGCGCGAGCTGGGTCTCTATGTGGCACCGCAGGCCGGTGTGCTGGCCGGCAAACCGGTGTGGAAGCGCGTGCTCGACGCGAACGACGCCGTGACCAGCCTGGCTTACTCCGACGGCATGCTCTACCTCGTGTCGCACAAGGGCGCGCCGCGTTCGCAGGTGCTGTCGGTCAAGCTCAAGTCACCCGACCTCAGTGCGGCCGAGGTGGTGATGCCCGCCAGCGAGCGGGTGGTGGTCAACGTGGTCACCGCCGCCGACGCCCTGTACGTGGAAACGCGCGACGGCAACGTCAAGCGCCTCTTCAAGCGCCCGCATGGCGCCAGCGGCGCGCCGGTGGAGGTGAAGCTGCCGCTCGAAGGCTCGTTCGAGCTGTCTGGCGAAGGCGTGAGCGCTGCCAACTCCAGCCTGCCCGGCGTGCTGGTCGCCCTGCAAAGCTGGAACAGCGCCAACCAGTACTACCAGGTGGCGGCCGACGGCAGCGTGAGCAACACCGGCCTTCAACCCGCCGGCCCGTATGACATGCCCAGGGGCATCACCACCACCGAAGTCAAGGTCAAGAGCCACGATGGCGCGCTGGTGCCCCTGTCCATCATTCACCGCGACGGCGTCAAGCTCGATGGCAACAACCCGACCATCCTCTACGGCTACGCCAGCTACGGCATCACCGAAGAGCCCTTCTACAGCGTGAGCCGCCTGGCCTGGCTCGACGCCGGCGGTGTGTACGCCATTGCCAACCCGCGCGGCAGCAGCGTCTACGGCCAGGAGTGGTACCGCGGCGGCTACCAGGCCACCAAGCCCAACACCTGGAAAGACTTCATCGCCTGCGCCGAATACCTGATCGCGCAGAAGTACACCCAACCGGCCAAGCTCGGCATCCTGGGTGGCAGCGCGGGGGGCATTCTGGTGGGCCGCGCGATGACCGAGCGGCCCGACCTGTTTGCCGCCGTCATCCCGGCGGTGGGCGCGCTCGACATGCTGCGCATGGAAACCACGGCCAACGGCGTGCCCAACATCCCCGAGTTCGGCAGCACCCGGACCGAAGCCGGCTTCAAGGCCCTGCTGGCCATGAGCACCTACGACAACATCTTGCCCGGCACACCCTACCCCGCCGTCATGCTGACCCACGGCGTCAACGACCCGCGAGTGGAGGTGTGGGAAAGCACCAAGGCCGCCGCCCGCCTGATGGCCGCCACCAGCAGCGGCAAGCCGGTGCTGATGCGCCTGGCCTACGACGCCGGCCACGGCATCGGCAACACCAAGAAGCAGACGCTCGAAGAGCGCGCCGACATGTTTGCCTTCTTCCTGTGGCAGATGGGGGTGGCTGGGTACCAGCCGGCGCCTTGAGGGCGGTTGACTGCGGCCAGCCGCAGCTAGCCCCCGCGTTGCCGCTCGCGCTCTGAGCGCTCGCGGGCCTCGCTGTCGCGCCGCAGTGCCACGCACTGCGGGTGCTGTGTGAAGCGTGAGTTGGCGCACTCGCGGTTCACGCAAAAAGCCTTGCGAAAGAAGTTGAGGCCGCTGCAGGCCTCGTCAGGCGACCTCGGTGCGGCAGGTGGCGACGCAGCCGCCTTGGTCGGTTTGGCCGGCGCGGGTGTCGATGGCGTGGGTTTCACGGGTGCCGCTCGGGCGGACTCCTGTTTGTCGGCGGCGGGCTTGGGCGCCTGTGTGACAACGGCCGCGCGCGGCACCGGGGCCTGGGCCACCACCGCCGCCGCCGGGCGCGAAGCGG
>JACMKJ010000225.1 GCA_014380155.1 Rhizobacter sp.
CGCGATGATCTTCAAGCTGATGCCGCGCGTGCGCATCGCCTGGGCCGACGTGTGGGTGGGCGCGCTCGTCACGTCCACCCTGTTCACCGTGGGCCGGGTGCTGATCGGTCTGTACATCTCCACCGGTGCGGTGGCCTCGGGGTTCGGCGCGGCGGGGTCGCTGGTGGTGTTGCTGGTCTGGGTGTATTACTCGGCGCAGATCTTTCTTCTGGGTGCCGAGTTCACCTGGGTTTATGCCCACGTGCTGGGCTCGCGACGGGGTCTGCCACCGGCCCCACAGACGCCACCGTAAACGTAGGCCGACGCCTACACAACGACACCCCGGGCGCCGACAAGGCGACGCGATCCTGGCTTGTGTCCGGCCTAATTCTCCTTGCCTAAAGTTGCATTCATCGCAGCAGCTTGCGCTGTTGTGACCCTCATCCCTGCCCCGCAAGAGCCCACCTCGAGGAGAGTCTGCATGTTGCACTACGCCGTCGTATTTTTCGTCATCGCGCTGATTGCCGCGCTGTTTGGTTTCGGCGGCATCGCTGCCGGCGCTGTGGGCATCGCGAAGATCTTGTTCTTCGTCTTCGTCGCGCTGGCCATCGTGACCTTCGTCGTCAGCCTGATCAAAAAGGCGTGAGGCTGTCATTCGTGCATGCCGTCGCCCGTCGCCCGTCTACAGCTTTTTTACATCGTCCATAGCCTAAAGGAACTGCCATGAACACCGTCACCTCTTTCAAGAACGAAGCGCCCTCCACCGAAGATGTCAAGGCGTACACGGCGGGCAGCCTGGGCGCTGCCGTCGAAACTGCCAAGCAGGGAGGGGACTATGGTCTGGATATGGTTGAACATGGCATCGCCAAGGCACGGGAAAAAGTGCCCAGTGCGTTCAATCGCGCGGCGGCGCAGGTCGACGACATCACCCGCCGCGGTCTGGAACGGGCGCGGCAGGTCGGTGGCGACGTGCGCCACCAGGCAGGTCGAGCTGGGGACAGCACGGTGGCGTACATCAAAGACGAGCCGGTCAAGTCGGTGTTGATGGCTGTGGCGGCCGGTGCCACCGTGGCGGGTCTGATGGCGTTGCTGATGCGCTCGCGCAGCACCCACCGTTGAGCTGAAACATCCGCTGCGCGCACCAGTCGGTCGCAGTCGTGTTCTGCCCGCGCAGCAAGACGCTCGCGGCATTCTGTTAAGGAGATTGTTATGAATCGACCTGGATCTTTACCACGTTTAACCGTTGCCCTGGCGGCCCTGCTCGCGATGGCCGGGGCTCAGGCCCAGACTTTCAGCGCTCCCGTCTACAGCGGCGCCAAGGACGACATCAGGACGGTCTACAAGGCCGAAAGGTCGAAGTGCGACACATTGGCTGGCAATGCCAAGGACATCTGCTCCGAACAGACCAAGGCGAACGAAAAGGTCGCATTGGCGCAACTGGAATACAACCAGAGCGGCAGCGCAAAGCACGCCACGGATTTGCGCGAGGCGCGCTTCGATGGCGCCTTTGAGGTGGCCAAGGAGCGTTGTGACGACCTCGCCGGCAACCCCAAGGACGTTTGCCTGCAGGCCGCCAAGTCCGCGCACGAGAAGGCCAAGGCCGATCTGAAGATGGACAAGAAGGTCACAGAAGCCGCCGACGAAGCCGCGGCATCCCGCATGCAAGCCGATTACAAGCTCGCCAGCGAGCGTTGTGACGCCTTGGCAGGAGACAAAAAGTCGGTGTGCATGGCATCTGCCAAGGCGAGGTTCGCGCAGCGCTGACGCAAACAGCGGACGCCGGTGGTCCGAAAACCGCCGCCGGCGTGCCCGTGCACCATTCGGCGAATCGAGGCCGCGTTTGAATCTATGGCGCTGTTTCGCTGCGCAGCAAAAACGACGACACCACGTCCAGCACCGGCGCCAGCGGGCGCAAAGGCCAGGCAAAGGCCCCGACGGTTGTCACCTGACTCAGGCCGGCATGCCGGCGAACAGGTGCAATCAGCAAGGTTCGGCGCGGAGCGGTGCAAGCGCTGACATGCAGCAGTGGTTGCGAGTCGGCAGGTGTATTCGGCCAACTAAATCCCGGCTTGACGTCAGGCTTTTCGATCGGCAGGAAATTGTAGGGTCCGGCCAGGCCGACAAAGCCGGCGAGGGTGCGTGACGGCATGCCCAGGCGTCCCGAGCCAGCGCGGGTCGATGGCGAGCATCGCCGCGTTGTAGGCTCCGGCGCTGTGGCCCAGCGTCCATGCCACCGCAATCGCGCTGTCGTCGAGGTCTTGGTGTAAAGCACCTTGGGGTAGACACGATAGTCGGGAACGACCACCAAGACGCCTCGCGCACGGATGCAACGTGTAGCTGCCGCGGCCGGTGACCATGTCCAGCGCCCGTATGGGGTGCATGCTGCCAGGGCCATCGCCGACAGCAGCAGCAGCAGCGGCACCGCCAGACGCGTTCAATGCTGGTTCACCACACCCTGCACCCCCGACCGTGCGAGCCGAGC
>JACMKJ010000226.1 GCA_014380155.1 Rhizobacter sp.
TCGGGTGTGGGTTCGGGCTCGGGCGCCGCGGGCTCCGCATCGGTTGGGGCTGTACCCTGCGGCCGGCGTGTCGCGCCACCGGCCGGTGGCCTGGCCATCTTGCCCGCGCCCTGCAAACGCAGCTTGGCCGAGCCGACGAGCGACTCGGTGCCACCCGCATGCTCATTGCGGTCGGGCGACAGGTGGGCGAGGTTGCGCACCACACGCGGCGTGATCAGCAGCACGATCTCGGTTTTGCTGCGGTCGTTGCGTTCACTGGAGAGCAAACGCCCGAGCACCGGCAGGTCGACCATGCCCGGCACACCGGCCGTGCCGCGCCGGTCTTCGTCGCTGATCAATCCCGCCAGGGCCTGGGTCTCGCCGTCTTTCAGGCGCAGCGCGGTGGTGGCCAGGCGGGTGCCGATCTGGTACGTCAACGAGCCCGAGCGGCTGCGCACCTCGCGCACGATGTTGCTCACCTCGAGGTTGACCTTGACGCCCACCTCGTTGTCGAGAAACACATTCGGCTCGACCTCCAGCTTCAAGCCCACGTCGAGGTAGCTCACCGACTCTGAAGTGCCCACGTTGGCGGTGGCCGTGGTGGTGATCACCGGCACGCGGTCGCCGATCATGATGCGGGCCTTCTCGCGGTTCTTCACGCGGATGCGCGGGTTGGCGAGGATGTTGGTGTCGCCGTTTTCGGCGCGGAAGTTGAGCGAGGGGTTGTCGATGCCCACACTGGAGGTGGCGATGTTGCGCAGGCGGTCGAGCGTGAGCTGCGTGGTGGTGAGCGTGTTGTTGACCACCGTGGTCGCGCCGGTGGCCGTGCTCACCACCGTGGCAGGGTTCTGCACGATGTTGAGCAAGGTGAACTTGCCCGGCGGGTCGATGCCCAGCTCGAGCAGGCGCGAGCGCTTGACTTCGAGCACCTCCACGTCAAGCAGCACTTCGGGCTCGGCCAGGTCTTGTGCGGCGATCAGCTTGTCGGCCAGGCGGATGGCGTCGGGCGTGTCGCGCATGGTCAGCGTGTTGAGCTTCTCGTCGGCGTACAGGTCCTTTGTCTTGAGCACCGTCTTGAGCATGGTGAAGACCGTCTTGGCCTCGGCGTTGGCCAGGTAGAAGGTCTTGACGCCGAGTTCCAGGTAATCCTTCTGCTTGGCCGGCGTGTTGGGGTAGATCAAGACGGTGTTTTCGTTCATCGTCTTGCGTTCGAGCTGATTGGTGACGGTGAGCACGCTGATCACGTCGTCGATGCCGAGGTTGTTGATCGACAGCGTGACCTTGATGTCGGGCTTGACCTCGCGGTCGAACACGAAGTTGATGCCGGTGGTGCGTGACAGGGCGTCGAACACCGCCTTCAGGTTGGCCTCGCGAAAGTCGAGCGAGATGGGTTTGCGCAGGCTGGGCTTGAGCACCGGTGCGGCGGCTTCGGCCGTGCGGCCGGCCTGGTCGTCGAGGTGCTGCTTCAAGCGCAGGGCCCGCGTGTGCGACGGGTTTTCGGCCAGCACCTTGCGCAGGCTGCGCTCGGCGTCGTCGTGGCGGCCTTGGGCGATCAGGCCCTGGGCCTCATCGACCCGCTGCTGTTGCCGGCGCTGCGACTCGATGGCTTGCATGCCGGCCTGCGCACGGTTGTTGTTGCTGTCGAGGCCCAGCACGCGGCGGTAGAGCGCGGCGGCGTCTTCGATCTTGTCGGCGCTGCGCTGCGCATCGGCCCGCGCGAGCAGCGCGCCCACTTGGGCGTCGCGCTGGCGGATCACCAGCATGCGGTACTCGCGATTCTCAGGCTCGAGGCTGATGCCCTTTTCCATTTGCAGCAGGCCTTCTTCGAGCCGGCCTTCATCGATCATCTGCTGGCCGTTGCGCACGAACTCGCGGCCCGGCGCACACGCGGTGAGCGCCAGCACCGCCGCCAGCAGCAGCGTGATGGACCCGCGCGCGCTCACTGTCGTGCTCATGACCCACCTCCGAGTGCCACGACCAGGGTTTCGTTCAGCGGCAGGTAGGTCAAGGTCATTTGTTTGTCAGTCATTTCGTCGACGCGGTAAACCGCGTCAATGGTGTCGCCGGCCTTGACCGGAAGAACCCGCTCGCCCTTGGTGAAAAACGAGGTGCGCACGCCGTCTTCCGACAAGCCGCCCATGTAGGCATAGGGAAACGGCGGCGTGACGGGTTTCGGCGGTGCGGCAGCCACCAGCTTCGGTGGCGGTGGCTGCCACGAGACGGTGTCGAACAACACCGGCTGCGAGGCCGCGGGCCGGCTGGCGGGCACCGCCTGTTGCCGCGCTTCGTGCGCTTGCAAACGATCGAGCCGCACCGAGCTGGCAGCCCCTGCCGCGACAACAGCGGCTTCACGCGCCGGGCTGCTGCGCGCTGGTTTGGCCTGCACCGGGCCGGCAATCTCGGCGTCGTCACCGGCCAGGGCAAACACACGCGCGACGAGCAGAGCGCCACCGACCGCGACGATCAACATCGCGATGCGTTGGCGTTTGGGGTTGCTGATCGTGGCCATGTGTTCAGCCCGCCTTGTTCACGAAAAGCACGAAGCGCAGCTGCACGTCGAGCAGGGGCGACTTGGCATCGGCCCGCCGCAGGCTCACTTCTTCCATCGCCAGGCCGGGCAGCTCGCGCACGGCGTCGCGGGTGAAGCGGCGCAGGGCGCGGTAGTCACACTTGAGCGGCAGCACGATGGTGTAGCGCGACAAGGGCTCGCGCGCGTCGCTCGCCCACTTGAACTCGGCCTTGTCGAGCTGCACGCCTTGGCGGCGTGCGGCCGCGTGCAGGCGAGCAAGTGAATCGGTGAGGCTTTTTTCGTCGGAGAAGCGGCGCTCGAACTCGGCCAGTTGTTGCTGCGCCGTGAGCACCACGGGTGCGTCGGTGGCGGCGCGCTCGCGCACACGGCGCTCCAGCGCCGCGCTGTCGGCGTCGAGCTGCCGGGCTTCGTCCAGCAAAGGCGCTGCAAAGCCCCACCACACCGCAGCGCAGAGCAGCAGCAGGCCCAGGCCGACCCAGCCGGCCAGGCCGATGGCGCGCAGCGCATTCAGCAGCTCCCAACGCAAGCGTTTCATGTCGGTTGCCGCCAGGTCGCAGCCAAGGTGAAGGTGACCACCGGCACGCCTTCGCGCAGCACGGTGTTGTAGCCCAGCAGGTGCACACCGCTCAAGCCCGGCTGCTGGGCGACACGGCCCACGTAGGCCAGCAGCTCGTTCATCGAGCGCGACTCGCCGGCCAGCCGCAGGCTGCGGTCGATGGCATTCGGGGTGAGCGACAGCACGGCGAGGCCGCGTGCATCGGCCGCTTCGACGGCGCTGAAGAGCTCGTCCCAGGGCACGGTGAGCTGGTCGATGATGCGGTTGGCGCGTTGCACTCCGGCCAGCGTCTGCGCGTCTGGGCTTGCGGCGGCGCGGCGCGGCGCTTTGTCGCGCAGGCGCTCGCTGAGCTTGTCGTGGCGGGCTTGTGCCTTGGCGTGCTGCTGCGAGGCCTCGGCCACGTGTTCGCTGAACAACAACACGATGGCGACCGAAGCGACCAGCAGCGACCAGCCGACCCAGCGCCACCGAGGGCGCGCTGGCGCGCGAAAGTCAAGCTGCAACGGTGCAACGCTCATGACGCGTGCGCCGCTTGTGGGCTGGCGGCCGTCGACACGGCTTCGGCCGGCGTGCCATCGACCCAGGGCGCCAGCTCGACGAAGCGCCAGCCGTTGGCCGTCAACTCGCGCACTTCGACCGGCGGTGTCGACGCCGAGCGCGCCACGTACACCGGGCAGCGCGCATCTTCCACGCCGAGCATGAACCACTCGCGCTCCAGCAAGCTGGCCAGGCTCTGGCCCGAAGGCGCGAGTGCCCTCACCAGCAGCGGCTCGCCCGAAGACATCAACAACAAGGTGACCCACGGGCCATCGACCCAGACGAACCAGTAGAGGCCCGCCGCCAGGCTGCGGCGCAGGTGGTTGTAGACGTGCGTGAGCGCCGGTTGCACGCTCACGAGCTTGAGATCGTGGGCGTGCACGGTGGCCACCAGGCTGTCGAGCAGGGCGGTGTCGAGCGCGCAGGCGAGCGTGGCCACGCCGTGGCGCACGCTGTCCTGGCGCACCGTCCAGCCGCGAGCGGCCTCGCCATACACCTCGGTGAAGCAGTGGGTGCTGAACACCTGCCGCTGCGCGGGGCTTGCAAATTCATCGTTCCACGGCACCACGCGGTAGCGCACGCCCTCGCCCGCCACCACGCAGGTGAGCCGGGTGCCGCGTGGCAGGGCCAGCCGCTGCAACTCTTGCTCGAACGAGGCCAACACCGGCTCGCTCTTTTGCGGCCGCACCCACAACACGGGTCGATCAGGAAACCAGCGTGACACGGTTCACCTCGTCCAGAGTGGTATGGCCATCGAGAAACAGCGCCACCGCCGAGTCGCGCAAAAAGCGTGTGCCGTTGTGGCGGGCGGCTTCCTTGATCTGGCGCACGGGGGCACGCGCGACGATCAACTCGCGCAAGGCGTCGTCGAGCATCAGCAGCTCACCAACGGCCTTTCGGCCCTTGTAGCCGGTGCCCCGGCACTTGCCGCAACCGCGTCCCGCCTTCAGCACACGGCCCTCGGCCAGCTGCGGCTCGATCAGCGAGTCGCGCAACAACTGCGGGTTGAGCGTGACCGGCTCGCTGCAATGCAGGCAGTTGATGCGCAACAGGCGCTGCGCCAACACGCCGGTGAGCGCCGAGACGAAGCTGTAGGGATCGACGTCCATGTGGGTGAAGCGACCGATCACGTCGAACACGTTGTTGGCGTGCACGGTCGAGAGCACCAGGTGGCCGGTGAGCGCGGCCTGGATGGCGATCTGCGCCGTCTCCGGGTCGCGGATCTCGCCCACCATGATGCGGTCGGGGTCGTGCCGCAAGATCGAGCGCAGCCCGCGTGCAAACGTGAGCCCCTTCTTCTCGTTCACCGGGATCTGCAGCACGCCAGGCAGCTGGTATTCGACCGGGTCTTCGATGGTGATGATCTTGTCGTGGCCGTTGTTGATCTCGGAGATGGCGGCGTAGAGCGTGGTGGTCTTGCCGCTGCCGGTGGGGCCGGTCACCAGCAGCAGGCCATACGGGTCGCGCGCCATGCGGCGAAAGGCCAGCAGTGTGGGCTCGTCGAAACCCAGCACGTCGAGCCGCAGGCCCGACACCTGGTCGGCCAGCGAGCGTTTGTCGAGCACGCGGATCACCGCGTCTTCGCCGTGGATGCTCGGCATGATGGAGACGCGGAAGTCGATCTCGCGGCCCAGTGCGCGCACGCGAAAGCGCCCGTCTTGCGGTACCCGCCGCTCGGCGATGTCGAGCTCTGACATCACCTTCAAGCGCGACAGCACCTGCTCGGCCAGCTCGCGGCCTTCGATCGCGCCCACTTGTGTGAGCGTGCCGTCGAGGCGGTACTTGATGACGAGGCCGCTCAGGTGCGACTCGACGTGGATGTCGCTCACACCGCTCTTGAGCGCGTCGTACAAGGTGGAGTGCACCAGCTTGACGACCACGCTGGTGCCTTCGCCGATGGAGCGGATCGACAGGTCTTCGAGGTCGGTGCTGCTGTCGGTACCCGCTTCGCCGGTGGGCAAGGCGGTGTCGATGGCGCGCATCGAGTCTTCGTGGCGCGACAAGAACGCAGACAGGTCGGCCGCCTGCGCCAGGCAGACCTCGTGCCCTGCGCCCAAACGCTCGACACACCAGGCCTGGCGCGCTTCGTCGAACGGGTCGGGCACGGCCAGCAGCACCACGGCGCCGTCGCGGAAAGCGAGGCAGCCTTGTTTGACCGCATCGGCATAAGAGATCAGGTCGAAGGCCGGCTCGAGCGCGAGCAGCGCGTGGCTGTCGAGCACGCGGTAGTCGAGCACGCTGCCCAGGGCCTGCATCAGCAGCTCGGGGGCGAGCGACAGCTCGTCTTCGAGCACAGCCGTCACGCTGCGCTGCTGGCCTTGCGCTTTCAGCCGCGCAGCGCGCACAACAGCCGGTGTGAGCATCTGCGTCGACACCTCGCCCTGCACGTATTTTTCGCTGTAGGGGTTCATTGCAAGCTCCCCGCCAGCTCGAAGATGGGCGCGTACATCAGCAGCACCACCACGCCGATCACGATGCCGATGCCGATCATGAGCAAGGGTTCGAACAAGCGGATGAACCACTCGATGGCCTGCGAGACGTCTTCTTCATGGAAGCCGGCGGTGCGCTCCAGCATCTCGCCCATCTGACCGGTGCGCTCGGCCACGCGCAGAAGGCGCAGCGACACGGCGGTGGTGAGGCCGTGGTTCTCGAAGGCCGACGAGATGGAGCGGCCTTCGCCGATGTCGCGCCGCGCCGCCGCGAGCGCGGGGTGCAGGCTGGCCGGCAACAGGCCGCTCACCATGTCTAGCGCGGTCACGATGGGCATGCCGGCCTGCTGCAACATGCCCAGCGCGCGGTAGAAGCGAGCCAGCTGGTAGACACGCACGTATTCGCCGATGCGTGGGATGCGCATCACGAGGCGAGCGATGGCCAGCCGCACCGGCTGGCGCGTGAGGGCATAGCCGATGGCGACCAGCAGCACCACACCACCCGCCAACAACGGCAAGCCGTGCGCGTGGGCGAACTGGCCCCACTGCAACAGCAGGCGCGACATCAGCGGAATGCGGTCGCCGAGGTCCTGGAACACCAGGCTGAAACGAGGCACCACGTAGAGCAGCAAGAAGGCGATCACCAGCGCACCGACGCCGAGGATCATGGCCGGGTAGACGGCGGCGCCGACCACACGCTTGCGCATGTGGTCTGACTGCGCGCGGTACTGCACAAAACGTTCGATCGCTTCGGTGAGCGCGCCGGTGCGCTCGTTGGCGCGCACGCTGGCCACATAAAGCGGTGGGAAGACGGTGGGTTGTGCTTCGAGCGCCGCAGAGAACGAGAGCCCGTTCTTCAGTTGGTCGTGCAAGCGTGTCAGCACCTGCTTGGCATCAGGCCGCGTTTCGCGGTCGGCCAGGGTCTCGATGACCTCGACCACCGACAGGCCCGCCTTCAACAAGATCAACAGGCTCTGGTTGAAGTGCAACAGCGGAAAGGCGCTCTTGCGCGCGAAGCCCATGCGCCGCCCCGCGTCGACCGCCTTGACGGCCACCACGGCATATCCTTGTGCCTGGGCCTGCAGGCGTGCATCGGCAGCGTCGACGGCCTCGAAGCGGACCGAGACGGATTGCATCTGTCGAACAGCCTTGACGGCGTATTGCATGGGCGGCTCGTGCGTGATGCGTTCAAACGCTCACCAGTTGGTGACGTCGGCATCCAGGCCATCGCCACCCGGGCGCCCGTCGCGGCCGTAGGAGCTGATGTCGACCTCGCCGTGCTCGCCGGGAGACACATACACATAGGGCTGGCCCCAGGGGTCGGCGGGCAAGGTTTTTTCGAGGTAGGGGCCGTCCCACTTGCTGAGGTTGGCGGGCTTGCTCAACAGGGCCTGCAGCCCTTGCTCGGTGCTCGGGTAGCGACCCACGTCGACACGGAACTGCTGCAGCGCTTTTTCAAACGCCACGATCTGCGCCTTGGCCGTCTTGACCTCGGACTTGCCGATCTGCGAAAAGTATTTGGGCCCGACGTAGGCTGCCAACAAACCGATGATGACCATCACCACCAGCAGTTCAAGCAGTGTGAATCCGCGGCGCGAGCGGACAGGGGTCATGGCGGGTGAGTCTCTGACGTTGAACAGACGCGCAGTGTGCGCAGCGAATGTGACGTAGCAGTGAAGCGCCACGCTCGGCCCCGACCGACGCAAGGTCTGCGTGTGCGCCCTCTCGCGCAGGCTCTGCGATGCAATTACTGGGCGGGCTCTTCGGCCGGTGCCGGTGTGCGCGGTGCAAGCCGCTGTTGTTCAAAGGCACGCAAGCGTGTGTCCAGGCGGTCGAAGATTTTCTGCGAGTCGAGCACACGCTCGGCGTACGCGCGGCAGGCCGCGCCGAGCCGCTGGCGCAGCGCGGCGTCGTCGGCCAGCTCGGTGATGGCGCGTGCAAAGCCGTTGGCACACTCCGGCTCCGTGACGATGCCACAGCCCGACACGATGGAAGCAATCTCGGTGCGCGGGATGGCTGCTGCGACCACCGGCCGGCCGCTCGCCAGCATGCCCACCAGCTTGGACGGCATCACCAGATCGGCCGCACCGCGCAGCTGCGGAAGCAGGTGCACGTCGGCCATGTTAAGCAGCGTGTTGAGCGTGGACGCGGGCTGCAGGTCCATGAAGCGCACGTTGTCGAAGCCGGCTGCGGAGTCCTCGAGCGAAGGCCGCTGTTCGCCGTTGCCGCAGATGACGATGACCACGCGCGGGTCGTCCTTGAGCAGGCGCGCGGTTTCGATGAGCACGTCGAGGCCTTGCTTGCGGTTGATGGTGCCGGAGAAGAGGCACACCACCTGCGCGGGCGTGATGCCGAGCGACTGGCGCAAGGCATGCGAGGTTTCGGTCGGCCGCACGTGCGACAGGTCGACCCAGTTCGGCAGCATTTCGGTCTCGTGCAACGGAATGCCCTTGGTCGCCAGCTGGCGCAGCATGCGGCTGGAGATGGTCGACACCGCATCGAATCGGCGCATCAGAAAGCGCTCTGCAAATAAGGCAAAGCGGCGCGCGCGAGGCTGCTTCAGCATGCCGAGCTCGAAGGCGGCGTCGATCTCGAAGTCTTGAATGTGCAGCCATGCCTTGGCACCAGACAGGCGCGCCAACAGCCACGCGGCCGGTGCGCAGAAGAGCGCGGGCGCCACCGCAAACACCACCTGCGGGCGCCACAGCGCGAGCCACAGCAACACGGGCAAGGCTGACAGTGCAAAGCTCGCGAGGTGAATGAGGCGCTTCACGCCACTCAGGCGCTTGGGAATCCACACCGGGCAGCGGTGAATCGTCAACCCGGGCTTTGGGCGCTCGGTGCGGTAGGCGCTGCTGGAATAGTCGCCCTGCACTTTCCAGGTGGGGTAATACGGCGGCGCACAAACCACCTTCACCTCGTGGCCACGCGCCACCAGGTCATCGACCATCTCGCCCGAGTACTTGCCGATGCCGGTCAGCTCCGGTGCGAAATTCATGCTCACCAGCACTATCTTCATGGGGACCCGCCTCCTTGATTCGAGGGGGATGTTCGCGGCTGGGCGTGACCACGACATGTCATGAGAACTAGTCCGATCGCCCACCGGAATGCAGGGGGCCCGAACGGACTATGCCGAACGTGACAGTTGCCACAGAGTTGCGGCGACGATGGCGTTCACATGCTTCGAGAGATCCTGCTCATCGTCATCGTCGGTGCGGGCGGTGTGGCCGTCTCGCGGCTGTGGCAAAGCCACAAGCTGCTGGCGGGGGTGGTGTGCGTGGTGCTGGCCTTGTTGGTCGTCTGGCTGGCCCGGCATTGGCACATCAACCTGAGCGGCGTGTCATGAAGAAGCGGGCTGCTCTGTCGGTCTTGCTGGCAGCGGCGGTGGGCGCCTGTTCGAGCGCCGCGCCACTGCTATGGCCCGATTTCACCCAAGCGATCCAACGCCACGCACCGGCCGTGGTGGGTGTGGGCGATGCGCACGGCGTGCTGGGCTCGGGCTTTCGTATCCAGGACACGCGCTTCGTGGCAACCGCCGCGCACGTGGTGCGCTCGCTGCAGGGGCCACCGATCATTCGCTGGGCGTCCAGGCCGTGGCCTGCGCGTGTGGTCCGCATCGATGACGACGCCGACATTGCGCTGCTGGAGGTCGACTCCGACGCGCCGATGCCCGGCTTGGCCTTGTCTACCCGCCCGGTGCTTGCCGGCCAATGGGTCATCGTGCTGGGCTGCCCCTTCGGTGCGGCGCCGACCGCCACCACCGGCATCGTCAGCGCCCTGCCCGGCGCGGTGCTGGAACCCGCGGCGCTGGCCAGGCGCATGCAGCTCAACGCCGCAGTGAACCCGGGCAACTCGGGTGGCCCGGTGCTCGGCTTCGATGGGCAGGTAATCGGCCTGGCCAACGCCACCATTCCGGGTGGCTATGGCCTGGGCTTCGCGGTGCCGGTGGCAGCGCTCGCGGCGCTGCTCAGCCAGCAGCCGTCACGGCCTTAACCGCACTGGCCGAGGAAGTTGAGGTTCAGCGCAGAGATGCCGCCGCTTGTCTGGTTCATCACGATCACGATGCCGACACACGGCAGGCGCCCCTGGTTCACACGCGGCCAGCCGTTGGCGAAGTAGAGGCGGTCACCGCCGAAGAGTTCGTCTTCGTCGATGAAGTCCGGCGTGACGACCGCGCCCACGCCGCCTTCTTGCTGCAAGGAGTTGGTGATCGACACCACCTTGTTGATCAGGCGGATGCCGGCAGCGATGTCACTCGGCTGGCGCAGCGTCACCAGGTTGCGGATCAGGTCGCCACCGATGCAGCCGACCAGCGCCACCTTGACCGCGCCCGCATTGCGGCCGAAGCCGGAGCCGGTCACGATGCTGGGGCGGTAGTTGGGGCAGACGAAGGCGACCGACGAGCTGGCCAGGCAGACGTCGATGGACACGCCACCCGGGCTGTTCTGGTTGATCACATCGGCCGCCATGATGTTGACCAGGCTGTTCACCAAGGTGACCGTCAGCTCGATGATGTTGGCGCGCGCGGTGCCGGAGAGGTCGGTGAAGATCGAGAACGCAAACGCCGCAAACGGGTACAGCTGCACCGGCTGCGCGCCGGCATACATGCCTCGCGGCGTGTTGGCGCGGCCAGCAGCGCGCGTGAGGTGGCGGCCCGCCGGAGCGCGCACGCCTGCGGTCGTCACGGTGGCCATCACTTCACCCGATTTGCGCTTGATCGCATCGAGCAAGAGCGGCAACTCGGTGCCCACCTGCAGGTTGATCGCCGCCTCTTGCTGGGCGGCGCCGAGCGCGCTGAGGCGCAGGGCCTGCAAGGCCGCGAGGGCCTGTTTGTAGGCATCGGCGGCGCTTTGCAGCGCGTCGATCGACTCCTGGCTCAAGGCGGCCGCGTTGGTGGCCTCGACTTGCGTGCGGGCGCTGCGAATGCGCGTGACCACGTTGGTGAGTGCACTCGCGAACTGCGCATCTTGCGGGCCGGCCACGAAGCCGCGCGCGGTGAGCAGCGCGGGGGTGACCAGGTAGCCGTTGGGTGGTGCCATCGCCTGCGTGGCGCCCAGCACGGTGGCCGAGTAGTCGCGGTTGGCGTTAACGGCTTGCAGCGCGGCGCGTGCCTCGGCCAGGCCGGCGGTGTCGCCGTTCTGGCTGGCGAGCGCAGCGGCGGCGAGCAGGCTCTCCATCTGGCCGGCGTACTGGCTGGACTTGACGGTGATGCCGGCGGTACCGCTCGGCAACACCATCACCTCCTTGCTGGCGGTGACGGATGAACCGGCGATGGACACCGTGATGCGGTAACGCCCGCCGGTCTCCTTGCCGTAATTGGGGTCGGTCGGGTCGCCGTCGGCAAACTCGCCGGCCGGGTCGATCGAGAAGTTTTGGTTGAGCAGGCGCTTGACGAGCTTGGGGAAGCTCACGCTCATGCCGCTGACCACCGGCACGTTGCCGCTCACCGCACCGACCGGGGCGACCGAAACGCTGAACTGCAGGTCGTCGTTGTCGATCAGCGCACCGCCCGCGTCGCGCACGGTGGGTGACACCGCGATGCTGCCGTCGGGTGCGACGAAGGGCTCAGACAAGCCGAGCTCCATCGTGCTCGAGCCGGCGCTCGACGCGCCAGCCACCGTCCAGATCAGCACGGCTGGGTTGAACGCGACCGACCTGTCCTGGCGAATGATGAAGGTGTCGGTGCTCGTGAGAGTGGCGCCTTCGGCGACGTCACCCAACACCACCGTGGCCTTCATCACCTGTGTGGCCGGCGAGGTGCTTTGCACCGTGGCTTGTGCAGCCGACAGCGCGGGCGTGCCGTTGCGCAGCGTGATGCGGTAGGTGTAGTCAAAACTGGTGCGACCCGCGCGCACCGAGCTCACCAGTTGCTGGCCGGTGACTTCAGCGGCAGCCTGTGCCAGCGACGGCACCAGCATGGCGAGCAAGGCAAGTGCCGACAGCAGCGCGGCCAAAAACGAGCGGCAGCGCGCGATCATGCTGGCGCCCCCAGTTTTTTGGCTCGTGCACGCGAGCCAAGTGCGCCCACGCCGAGACCGAGCAACATCAAGGCCGCTGGGGCCGGCAAGGGCACCGCCGAGGGTGCTGCCGATGTGACGCCGGATTGCACCGTCTGGAAGGGCTCGGAGATCACCAACTCGAACCGTTGTGCCCCCGGCATCAGGCCTGCCAGGTAGGAGAAGGAGACGGAAAACCCGGAGATCACGCTCCCTGCCGGCACGACGCCCGACAGATTGAGTGCATCGAAGAAGCCCGCATCGGGCAGCAGCGGGTCGGGTTGCACGACCAGGCTGCTCCAGCCTGCAGGCGTGGCCACGGCGGTGATGCCGGTGACGCCCGAGGCGTCGAAATAGACCGTGAACTCGTCGAAGCTCTCAGTCGGGCCGATGTTGCTCAAGCTGTAGTCATAGCGCCAGACATCGCCACCCAGGGCAGTGAGCGAATACTCGACCATTGCGGCGTGCGCCGTTGAAGCACAAGCGAGGCCTGCCAGCAGCAGGCCTCGGATCCATCGAACCAACAGTTTTCCCATCACTCCCTCACCTTTTTTTTAATCGGTAAACCGCACACAAAACGTGCGCTCAGGCAAAAATAAGTCTGACGACAGGCCATGACACCCCCAAGGCGCAGCACCCGGCCCCTTTGGCTGCGCACCAAGAGCGGCTGACAGCGACAAAGCGCACCTGAGCCGGGCGGTTCAACACGCGCCAGCGGTGTGCATTCACGATCCGGAATAACCAGTCAGTTTTCTTGTGAATTTCCTTCGCTACGATGCGCCTCTCGTCGCAGTACTTGGCCTTTCAACAACCCGCCCAGGAGCGCACCATGAGCACATTCGTTCAGACGACTTATCGCGAATCCGAATTCGGTGTCCCCACCGACCTGCTAGCCGCAGGCACCTCACTGGAAAACCCCTACGTCTACGACAGCGCCGCACGCGAGCTGAAGTCGATGGCCGAACAAGGTCTGGTGAAGATCGTTGACGAACGTGTGCGCCGCGGCGAACACGACCAGCTGATCAACCACATTCGCTTTGCGCGCCTGCGATAACGCGCTTGCCCTGGCCACCCAGGCCGATCACTCAACTGTCATGCAGGCGGCGTAGCGTGCGTTTTTGCGGCTGCATTCGTCGCGCCGCCAGAGCACACGCATGAGAATCGCCCTCGTAGCAGACAGCCACCTCGCCGAGCGCGCGCCCGAGTGCGTGGCGAACTGGAAAGCGGCCGCAGGCGCCGTGGCGCGCCTGCGTGCCGACCTCACCGTGCACCTGGGAGACATCTCGCTCGACGGGCAGGTGCACCCCGACGAACTGCGTTTTGCCCACGATCAGACAAAGGCGTGGCCCACGCCCATTCACTTTGTTCCTGGCAACCACGACCTGGGTGACGGCTCGGGCGAGTCGGCACTTGACCCCCAGCGCCTGGCCGCCTACGAAGCATCGTTCGGCGCCGATCACTGGGCTGTGAGCGCCGGGCGCTGGGAGCTGATTGGCATCAACGCGCAGCTGTTGGGCTCGGGCACACCCCAAGAGCACGCACAGTGGCGATGGCTCGAAGATCACGCACGCCGCATCCGCGACGACCGCGACCACAGCGTCTTGTTCCTGCACCGCCCCTTGCTCCGCCCGAGCGCCAACGAACACCATCGCGAGGGCCGCTACGTTACGCACGCGGCGTGTGAACGCCTTCTCGACGGGCCCCTGCGCCACAGCCTGCGTGCAGTGGTCTCGGGCCACACGCACCAGCACCTGGATCGCACCGTGGGCGGCGTGCGCCACCTCTGGCTGCCCTCGACTGCCTTCGTGTTGCCCGACGAGATCCAGGTGCGTGTGGGCGAGAAGGTGGTCGGCCTCGGCTTGCTGGAGCTGGGCGGCTCGTCGGTGTGGTTCGACCTCTTGTGCCCCGACGGGATGCGGCGTCATCAGGTGACCGAGCTGGGCTTCCATGCGCCCCACCGCCACCCGATCGCAGAGCCACAAGCGCTGGGCTGACGCCGTTCGGACTATCGCGCAACGCGGTGCTGTCACGGGTGCGTCACGACGCCCCCCTAGCCTCACGCTCGCTCGCCGCATTGCCCCGCTCGGCGACGCCTCCACCAACCCAAGGACACCCCATGCGCCGAACACTGTTCGCACTTGCACTCGCCGCCAGCACCGGCCTTCTGCCCACCCTGGCCCTCGCGGACCGCGACGACGACAAACACACGCATGCGCGCAAAGGCCAGAACGCGCAGCTGGGCCCTCGCCCGTTCTTTCTTGTCAACGACATGTCAGAAGGGCCGCTGAAGGAGCGTCTGCAGGCCTGCGCCCGCAAGGGCTCGTTCCAGAGCAGCGAGTTCTCGATTGGCCACCGCGGTGCGGCCTTGCAGTTCCCCGAGCACACCCAGGAGTCGTACGAGGCGGCCGCACGCATGGGCGCCGGCATCGTGGAGTGCGACGTCACGTTCACCAAGGACAAGGAGCTGGTCTGCCGGCATGCGCAGAACGACTTGCACACCACCACCAACATCCTGGCCACGCCGCTGGCCGAGAAGTGCATCAAGCCATTCACGCCCGCAAACATCGCGGCCGACGGCACGCTGCTGACTCCCGCCAGCGCTGAGTGCCGCACCAGCGAAATCACGCTGGCCGAGTTCAAGACCCTGCGCGGCAAGATGGATGCTTCGAACCCGCGCGCACGCACGGTGGCCGAATACCTGGGCGGCACGGCCAACTTCCGCACCGACCTCTATTCGGGCCCGAGCAGCGGCACGCTGCTGACCCACAAAGAGAGCATCGAGCTCTTCAAACAACTCGGTGTGAAGATGACGCCCGAGCTCAAGAGCGCCAGCGTGACCATGCCTTTCGAAGGCTTCACCCAGCAGGCCTACGCGCAGAAGATGATCGACGAGTACAAGCAGGCCCGCGTGCCGGCGCGCCATGTGTGGCCGCAATCGTTCAACCAGAACGACGTGCTGTATTGGGTGCAGAACGAGCCCACCTTCGGCCGCCAGGCGGTCTACCTCGACGACGCCAACACCGTGGCCGACCTGCCCACCGCCGAAGAGCTGACGGCTTACCGCGCACAAGGCATCCGCATCGTGGCACCGCCCCTCTTCGCGCTGCTGAGCACCGATGGCAACGGCCACATCGTGCCTTCGCAGTACGCCCTCAACGCCAAGAAGGCCAAGCTCGACATCATCACCTGGACGCTGGAGCGCTCGGGCATCCTGTCCGATGGCAACAACGGCTTCTACTTCCAGACCTTCGACAGCGCCATCCGGCGTGACGGCGACGTGATGCAGGCGCTCGACGTGCTGGCCAACGAGGTGGGCGTGCTGGGCGTCTTCACCGATTGGCCCGCCACGGTGACCTTCTACGCCAATTGCATGGGCCTGAAATAAGAGAACAACGGGGGCGTGGAGTGGGCAGACAATGCCCGCATGGCGACCCCCACTCCCCCCGCATTCCGACCCCTGACCGGCACCTTCGAACCTTCGGCCATCCAGCAGCTGCCCGACGGGCGCTTCCTGGTGGTCGAAGACGAGAAGGAGCATCCGCTGAGCCTGGTCACGCTCGGCGCCGATGGCAGCGTGGCGCACACCCCGCTCGAGCCGGGGCTGCTGCAGATGTTCAGCGAGTTCTGGAAGCTCGACGACCTTGAAGGCCTGACGCTCGATCGCAACGGCTTTGTCTACGCCATCACCTCACACTCGCGCAACGACGATGGTGAAGAAAAGAAGTCTCGCGAGAAGCTGGTGCGCTTTCGCGTCGAGGGCGATCGGGTATCGAACTCGACAGTCGTCGACGGCTTGAAGCATGCCTTGACGGCACGGCACCCCGTGCTGGCAGAAGCCGCCAAGGTGCGCGAGGTCAAGACCCGCGGTGGGCTCAACATCGAAGCCCTGGAGATGACACCCGACCAGCAGCGGCTGCTGGTCGGCTTTCGCAGCCCGCTGAGCGGCAGCCGCGCCATCATCGCGAGCATCGACAACCCCACCGGCATCTTCGAGGCGGGCGAACCACCTCGCGTGAGCACCGCGCTCGTTGAGCTCGATCTGGGCGGCCACGGCATTCGCGGGCTGTCTTATGTGCCGACCCTGGGCGAATATTTGGTGATCGGCGGGCCGGTGTCTCGCGAGCCAGCGCAGTTCGACCTGTGGCTCTGGAGTGGCCAAGCCGGCGCGCCTGCACGGCGCGTCACGATCCCTGGGCTGAAAGGGCTGGAGCACGCCGAGGGCGTGAGCCCCGCCGTCATCGGCGGTGTGCAGTGCATCGTCATCGTCAGCGACGACGGCAATCGCAAGGCAGGGCGCCACGCCAACTACGTGGTGCTGGCGCCAGACCAGCTGAAGACCGCCCCGTAGAAAAAGAACCACCACCATGACCATCTCTTACGGCGCCCACAAGCATGGCTTGTTGTGCGGCTATCTGTTCGAGCCGGCCTGCGGCGCACGCACCATCGGGCTCGACGAAGCCATCGAGTGGCTGCGCACCACACCTGCCGACAGCTCGCAGTTCATCTGGCTGCACTTCGACCTGACCGACGCGTCGGCCCAGGCCTGGATGCAAGCGCAGCTGTCACTGGCGCCCGAGTTCTTCGAGGCGCTGCGCGAAGGCTCGCGCTCGACGCGCATCGAAGACGCACAAGACACGCTGATCGCCGTGGTCAACGACGTGGCCTACGAGTTTGCGTTCGACCCCTCGGAGATCGCCACGCTGTGGATGAGCGTGAGCGAGCGGGTGGCCATCAGCGCCCGGGCCCACCCGCTGCGCTCGATCGACCGCCTGCGCGAGGCCGTGAGAGACGGTGCGCGCTTCGACTCGTCCATGGCCTTGCTCACGCACCTGATGAACGACCAGGGCGACGTGCTGGTGCGCATCGTGCGAGAAGCCACCGTCAAGGTCGACAGCATCGAAGACAGCCTCTTGCGCGGGCGCCTGGCGCAACGCCGTTCCGAGCTGGGCAAGCTGCGGCGCGTGCTGGTGCGCCTGCAGCGACTGCTGGCGCCCGAGCCGGCGGCACTGTTTCGGCTGCTGCGGCAGCCGCCACCGTGGATCGCCTCGCACGACCTCGATGAGCTGCGGCAATCCACCGAAGAGTTTTCCATGGTGCTGCAAGACCTGGCGGCGCTGCAAGAGCGCATCAAGCTGCTGCAGGAAGAGACCTCCGCTCAGGTCGGCGAGCAGACCAACCGAAGCCTCTTCACCCTGACCATGGTGACGGTGCTGGCGCTGCCCATCAACATCACGACCGGCCTGTTCGGCATGAACGTGGGCGGCATTCCGTTCGCCGAAAGCCGCTCCGGCTTCTTTCTGATGCTGCTGATCGTGGTGGCGTTCACGGTGGTGGCCGGGTTGTTGGCGTTTCGGCGCAAGGACTGAATCACACATCCGTCCGATCAAGCCATCAACGGTGGGTCGAGGCTGTCGCGCAGTGAGCTGGGCGTGAGCCCGGTCCAGCGCTTGAACGAGCGGCGAAAGTTGGCCGCGTCGTTAAAGCCCAGGTACCGTGCCACCTGCTCGTTGTCGAACCCGCGGCATTGGTAGAGCTGCAATGCCACGTGCGTGCGCACCTGGTCGAGCTCGGCCTGGAAGTGGGTGCCGTGGGCCAGCAGCCGGCGCTTGAGCGTGGCCGGGCTGATGCCGAAGTGTTGCGCCGTCTGCTCAAGACCGGGCGCCAGCCGCACGTGCTCCAGCAGGTAACGGTAGAGCGCGCCGAGCAGGCTCTGGCGCGGCTCTTCATCGCGGGCCTGGCGGGCAAGGCCGCCTCGCCGGCCGTGCTCGACGGCCTTGCCCGCCAGGCCCGCGATGAAGAGCCGCGCCAGAGCCTGCTCGGCGCGCTCTACCGTTACCTGCTGGAGCACGTGCGGCTGGCGCCCGGTCTTGAGCAGACGGCGCAA
>JACMKJ010000227.1 GCA_014380155.1 Rhizobacter sp.
ATTTGCGCGAGGATCAGCGCGGCAAAGATGCCGCAGGGCCCGAAGCCGACGACCAGCGGGCGCGGTGTGTCGCTCGCCGCAAAGTCGGCCGGCGCATGGCCGACGAAGTGGTAACTCGTGTCGGGCGTCGCGCGAATGTGGTGGTCACCGGCAAAACGCTGCAACACCGCCGCTTCGTCGTCGACCTCGCAATCGAGCGTGTAGATCAGCACCACCGCGCTCTTCTTCCGCGCGTCGTAGCTGCGCTTGAAGACGGTGAACGACTTCAGTTGGGCATCGGGCAGCCCCAGCCGCTTGAGGATGGCGGGGCGCAGTTCGTCGTCGGTGTGGTTCAGCGGCAGGCGCAGTTCGGTGATTCGCAGCATGGCCGCTATTTTCGGTGCCAACCCGCCGGGTTGCCCTAGCGGTACTCGAAGACGCCGAAGGTCGGCGCGCCGGGTTGGGCCACCGGCGCCCAGGTTCCGGCCACCAGCTCGAACTGGACGGCCGCAAGGTCCACGGTCCGTGGGGTCGACTTGAGGCTGCTCCACGTGACCCCATTCGCACTCACCTCCCAGTGGATCCAGTCGGACGGGGCGTCGTGCCGGATGCGCAGGAAGCGGTGTGAAGAGGCATTGAACGGGGCGAGCGGGAAGTAGCTCGCCGAGCCCGCCAAGACGATGTCGGCGCGCAGCACCCCGGCCTGCACATTGAAGCGGTACGCGTTGTTCCCGTTCGCGACCACGGAGCCCAGCATTTCGGTCCCGGTAGGGCCCGGCGGCACCACTACTTCAAAGATGGCCTGCCTGCCGACAAAGTTGTAGGCGTCTCGGGTGCTGAACCCGTTGTAGTGAAGGCCCGCCACGTTCACCCGCGGCGATATCCGCAAGCGCCCGTTGCCCTTGGCCACGACGATGACCCGATCCGTGAGAGGCGCGTTCGTTGGGCCGGCGCTCAGCACCGTCTCGTTCCAGCGGGGTGATTCGTCAACGGAGGCATCGAATGTCTCGATGAAGGCGGACGACTGCGCGGCCGCGTATCCCGTGTCGAGGATCGCATCGTCCACAACCGCGACGCGAGGCGATGCGATGGGCGAATAGGTGCCCGCGATGATCTCGGCACGCACCGCTGACAACACGAACGACAAATCTCGCGGTCGAGACGTCAGGGTCGCCCACAAGACGGCGTTGGGGCTGCTTTCCCACAGCATCAGGTTTCTGATCGCATCGTGGCGGATGCGCAGGTAGCGGTTCGCGGCAGGGTCAAACGAACCGAGCTGCGTGTAGGTGGGCACTCCGTTGACGATGGCGTCTGCGCGCAAGCGGCCATCCTGGATGTTGAAGCGGTAGAGGTTCGCGCTGTCTCTGCCCACGGAGATCACCAGTTCAGCGGTGGGCTTGGCCGGAGCGGGCAGCGGATCGGGCGGCAGGCTGGGTGCCTGCACGACCCGCACGCCGAAAAGACGCCCCGTGAAGTCGTGGCTGTGCGTCGAGACCACGCCGTTGTAGTGCAACCCGTAGACCCCGCCGACGGGCGTGATGCTCAAGCTGCCGAGGTTTTCCTGCACCTGAACGGAAGGGTGGTACGGCGACACCCCGTTCACCGCGCTCAAGGTGCCGACCACCCAGACGTCGGGGTCGCGCGCGTTGTCACCAAAACGATCCACCAGGCGCCCGCGGTTGGCCTGGAACTGCTCGTCCTGCCAGTTGCCCACCGGGAGGTATCGCAGGCAGAAAGAGAAGCAGCCTTCGTAGCTCGATGGCGACCACCCGCAGGCGGCCCGGTCCGACTCGATCATTCTGCGGGTGGGCACATAGCCCGGGATGTCGTTCGAGTAGCCCGCCAAGGTGAGGTTGCGGGCGGTGGGCCAACGGCTCCGGACCGCCTGCCGCTGCTCCGACACCACCTCGCCGGCAACGGCGGCGAGCGTCCAGCTCGACTTCAACGAGGGGTCCGACCCGATGCGGACAACCTGCGCGCCGATCTCGAGCGCGGTTCGGCCATCGTGGGCCCAGGTCGTGGTCGAGGGAGACAAGGGCAGGCTGGCCAAGGTGATCTCCGAGGCGATGGGCCCCGACAACACGCTCCCGGGGGCCTGGTGCAAACGGAAGATCTCGTCGGCAAGGGTGGTGCCCGTCTGGAGGGCCGCCTCGTCGGCGTGGACACCCAACTGCCTTGTCACCGGGTTGAGGTCACCGGCAAACCCCTGCAGGAAAAGCACCGTCGGCTTGCCTTGCGCCGGCTGTGTCGGAACGATCAAGCCTTCCAGCGCATCACGCATGGCGCCCACAAAATCTGCCGAGACCACGCCGGCTGCGTCGTACATGGTCACGGTGTGGCATGCCGTCGAGGCCATGATGGCCAGCACGCTCCCGTCCGGCCGGCGCACGGTCAAGGTGTCCAGGCGTTGAGGCGAAGGAACCGTCTGACCGGCCTTTCCGTCGTCTCGACGGTAGGCCGCGATGCGGCTGGTGCCCGTGCGGTACTCCAGCGTCGCATCCTGCAAATTGGCGAGCGACGCCTGCGCCGCGGCAATCGCTCGGACCGTCACCCCCTTCAGATATTTTTCGGAGGGGACGGGTTCGTTCAGAGGCCCGCGTTTCAGACTCACGACCGAAGGCGCGTTGTGCGTATGGCTGGCATTGATGAGGATGTGTCTGGCCTCGATCTTGGAATTGAGCTTCGTGATGCCATCCTTGATGCCTTTGGTGAGAGCGGCATCGAGCATCAGCACGTCCAAGGTCAGGAAGACTTGGTAAGGCTCCGAATCGCCCTTCAGCTTCACGGTCAACGCCCGCGCGAGCAGCGGCGAATGGATCGCGTTGACCTGCGCGCCGTTACCGCCCGAGGTGACCACCAGGTCGGTACCGGTATCGATCGTGTCTGTACCGCAGGAACTGCCGATGCAAGGCGTTATGGACGCCGTGCCAACGCCGGCGCTGTACTGAGCCTGGGCCGGCAGCAACGCGCCGAGCACCGCGAATGCAACGAGGTACTTCCAAAGGGTGGGCAAGGTCATCACGGTCCTCCTGAATGATCTTGCGGCGCATCATGAGGCATATCCACACGCAAAAAAAGCCGCCCGAGGGCGGCTTCTTCGCGGGGTGCGGCCCGTTCAGTGACCGGCTTGCACGCGGGGCGCGCGGGTGGCGGCAATCGCTTCATTGCGCACTTCGTCGCGGGTGCGCACCGAAGCGAGGTTACGGTCGTTGATCGCGTCGAGGTCGAGTGCGCGCGTCAGGCTTCCATCGCCGCGTGCCTTCAGCACCTCGGCGCGCACTTCAGAGCGGGTCAAGGCGCTTGCCGAGCTTTTGTTCGGCTTCGTAAACAGGCCAGCCACATCGGCTTCGGTCGGCGAAACCAGTTCACCCGCAGCACGGGCGCGCAGCACCTCGTTGCGGACTGCCGCGCGGGTGGTGGTCGCACTGGCAGCGGGTTGCGAACCGCCGAAGTGCTGCAACTCGAGTTCTGTCTGGGCAAAAGCGGCAGAACCGATGAGGGAGATGACGGCGGCGGTAATGACTTGCTTGGTGTTCATGATGATTTCCTAGGGTTCAAAACAGGTGGATGACGATTCCGGGCAGGGCGGCCTTGTTGGTTTGGGATGCCGTCTTGTCCAGCCTCGGTGAGTCGCTTGGTTTGGGTTCGGCTCATCGATGGGGTGAACTGTAGGCATTGCCAAAGCATCAATAAATACCCTATGCTTCAATTGCGCATTGCGTAAATAGAAACAATAGAGGTGTAAGACATGGACCGACTCCATTCCATGCGGGTGTTTTCCCGGGTGATCGAAGAGGGCAGCTTCGCCGGCGCGGCCCGTCAGCTGAACCTGTCGGCGGCGGTGGTGACCCGCCTGGTGGCCGACCTGGAAGAGCACCTGGGCGCCCGCCTGATCAACCGCACCACACGCCGCCTGGCGCTCACCGACACCGGCGAGCTCTACCTCGAACGGGTGCGGCAGATCCTCACCGAGGTGGAAGAAGCCGAGGCCCTGGCCAGCGCCGCCACCTCGGAGCCGCGCGGCCACCTGCGGGTGCTGGCACCGCCTGCGTTTGCAGTGCACCAGATCGCCAAGCACTTGCCGCATTTCCGCAAGCTCTACCCGCGTGTGACGCTCGAGCTGGCCGCGCCGGGGCCGGTGGAAACGGTGGACGAAAACTTCGACGTCAGCATCATCCAGGTCGGCCGCCAGCCGCTGGACGGTGACTTCGTGGCCCGCCTGCTCGCACGCTCGGAAGTCATCACCTGCGCATCACCCGAATACCTCGACCGCATGGGCCGCCCGCAGCACCCGAACGAGTTGCCGCAGCACGAGGCGATGCTGCCCAGCTTCACGCGCGAGATCACCTTTCACCGCGGCGAGTGGGGCGACGACGAACCCTCCGGTGACTCGGTGACCCTGGTGCCGGCCAAACCGGCGCTGAGCACCATCCACAGCGACACCATGTACGCCGCCGCGCTGGCCGGCATGGGCATTTCGGGGCTGCCGTCTTACGTGGTCGAAGACGCTCTGCTGGAGCACGCGCTGGAGCGTGTGTTGCCCGAGTGGCGTGTGCTGACGCTGCGCCTGTACGCGGCCATGCCCACACGCAAGTACGTGCCGGCGCGCACGCGGGCCTTCATCGACTTTCTGGTGCAGACCTTTGGCGGCGCCGAACACGACCCCTGGCTGCAGGCGGCCGGCTGCGAAACACCCCGCCACAACCTCGCGGCGATCGACAAGCCGGTGCTGCAGTAGGGGCGGTCAGTAGAAGACGTCGTGCCGCGTTGCACCCATCAGCGGCTCGAGCAGGTGGGCCAGTGGCCCGAGGCCGTTGTAGCGCGTGGCCACCTTGTGGGCGTAGGCAAAAAATCGCGGCAGGTCTTCGGTGTATTTGGGCTTGCCGTCGCGGTGCTTCAAGCGGCAGAAGATGCCCAGCACCTTGAGGTGGCGCTGCAGGCCCATCCATTCGAGCTGCTTCCAGAACTCGCCGAAGTCGTCGCTCAAGGGCAGGCCGGCCTGGCGGGCCTGCTGCCAGTAGCGCACGGCCCAGTCGATCTCTTGCGGCTCTTCCCACGAGATGAAGGCGTCGCGCAGCATGCTGGCCACGTCGTAGCTGATGGGGCCACGTACCGCGTCTTGAAAGTCGAGGATGCCGGGGTTGCCCTCTTCGGCCGGGCGGACCATCAGGTTGCGCGGCATGTAGTCGCGGTGCACTGCGACCGTGGGTTGCGCCAGCGCGCTGGCGACCAGCAGGTCGCAGACCTTTTGCCATTTGGCCTGTTGGTCAGCGGTCCAGGTGACGCCGTGTTCGCGCGCCACACACCAGTCGGGAAACAGCGCCAGCTCTCGGCGCAGCAGCGCGTCGTCATAGGCCGGCAGCTGGCTGGCGTCGGCGCGGGTCTGCCATTGCACGAGGGCGCTGGTGGCGTCGCGCATCAAGCCAGCGATGCGGGGCTCGTCGCCCTGGGCCTTGGCTTCTTGCAAGGCCTGGAGATACAGCTCGGAGCCGAGGTCGCTCAGCAGCAAGAAGCCGTGCTGCTCGTCTTGCTCCAGCACACGCGGTGCGTTGAGGCCGGCCTGCTGGAACATCGTGGCCAGGGCCACGAATGGGCGCACGTCTTCTTGCGGCGGCGGCGCGTCCATCACGATGAACGAGCGGCCGGCCGCGCCATCGACGCGGAAGTAGCGGCGAAAGCTCGCGTCGGCGCTGGCCGCACGCAGGCTCGCGGCGTCGAGCGTGTGGCGCGTGGCCACGCCTCCCATCCACCGCGTGAACAGCTCGCGGCGCGCCTCGTCGGGCCAGGCGATGGGGGTCGAATCAGCAGTCGGTGTGGGCATGGGCAAGCGCAGGGCAAGAGAGGGAATTGAAGGCTGTGAGCAGGCCGCCCTCGTTGATAATCGATTCTACAAATCGCCTCGGGCCGGCCACGTGCCACGCAGCAGCACCAGGCGTTCTACCACTGCCAGACCTCGCCCTCATTCCCCATTGCGTTTGACCCCTTCACACCGCCGCGCACTCGCAGGCTGCCTCGCCGGGTTGCTGGCCACTGGCGCATGGGCGCAGACCAAGCCGCCGGTGATCGTCGAAGCCGCCGAGATCCGCGCGCGGCCTGACCTCGACGTGGTGGCCGAGGGCGACGTTGTGTTTCGCCAGGGCAAGGTCGAGATCCGCGCCCAGCGCCTGAGTTACGACCAGCTGGGCGACTTGGCGCGCGCGCAGGGCAAGGTCAGCATCACCCGCGACGGCAACCAGTACAGCGGCCCCGAATTGCAGCTGCAGCTGCAGCGCTTCGAGGGCTTCTTCAGCTACCCAACCTACTTCTTCTCGCGCACCCAGGCCGGCGGTGACGCCCAACGCATCGACTTCCTGAACGAAGACCTGGCCATCGCGAGCGGCGCCACCTACACCAGCTGCCCGCGCGACGGCCCGGACGATCCGGCCTGGGTGCTGTCGACCCGCCGCGTGAAGATGGACTTCGCCAACAACGAAGGCATCGCCGAAGGCGCGGTGCTGCGTTTTTACGGCGTGCCGATCTTGGCCGCGCCGGTGCTGAGCTTTCCGCTCACCGACGCACGCAAATCGGGCTGGCTGCCGCCGACCCTCGGGCTCGACAACAAGAGTGGTCTGCTGCTGTCGGTGCCCTACTACTGGAACATCGCGCCCAACCGCGACGCCACGCTCACACCCACCCTCATCGCCAAGCGCGGCGTCGGCCTGGGTGCCGAGTTCCGCTACCTGGAGCCGAGCTATGAAGGCACGCTCAACCTCAACACGCTCGCCAACGACCGCCTGACCGGGCGTTCGCGCGGCTCGCTCGGCCTGCTGCATGAAGGCTCACTGTTCGGTGACGGCTTCTACCGCGCGCATGTGGCGCGCGTCTCCGACGACGACTACTGGAAAGACTTCCCCAGCGAAACCCCCAGCCTCACGCCACGCCTGCTCGCCGCCGATCTGCGCGCCAACAAACCGGTGTTCGGTGATTGGCGCACTTACGCCCGCGTGCTGCGCTGGCAGCTGCTGCAAGACGCGAGCAACCCGATCGACCTGGCACCGTACGACCGGTTGCCTCAGCTGGGTGTGCGTGGCTCGCAGCGCTTGTTCGGCGGGCTGGAGTTCGCGCTGGAGACCGAGTTCAACCGCTTCACCAACCCCGACGGCAACCTGCAACCCTCGCGCATGACCGGCACCAGGGTGCACGCACTGGGCTCGCTGAGCTGGCCCTATGCCACGCCGGGCTGGTCGCTGACGCCGAAGCTATCGGTCAATGCAGCCTCGTATTCCATCGACCAACCGCTCACCAGCGGCGAGCGGGCGGGTCGCAGCCGGTTCGGCCGCTCGATCCCGAGCTTCAGCCTCGACAGCGCCTGGGTGCTGGAGCGCGACACCCAGTGGTCGGGCCGCGCGATGCGGCAAACGTTGGAGCCACGCCTGCTCTACGTCAAAACCCCCTATAGCGACCAGGGCGGACTGCCCAACTTCGACTCGGCCGGCAAAGACTTCAACTTCGATTCGATCTACACCGACAACGCCTTCTCCGGCATCGACCAGGTGTCAGACGCCCACCAGGTGACGGCCGGCGTGACCACTCGTGTGCTCGACGCCAGCACCGGCGCCGAAGCACTGCGCCTGGGCATCGCGCAGCGCTTTTTGCTGGCCGACCAGCGCATCACGCCCGATGGCGAGCCTTTCACCCAGCGGGTCTCCGACCTGCTGCTGCTCGGCTCCAGCACCCTGTCGTCGAAGTGGAAGTTCGACGCCGGCCTGCAGTACAGCCCCGAGATCCAGCGCACCGTGCGTTCCATCCTCGGGGCACGCTACTCGCCCGGGCCTTACCGCACGCTCAATGTCGCCTACCGTTTCAAGCGTGAAGAGAGCGAGCAGGTCGAGCTCGGCTGGCAATGGCCACTCTACGGCCGCCCGCGCGAGAACATGAACCGCAGCAACGGCAACACCTGCTCCAGCGCGTGGTACACCGTGGGCCGGGTCAGCTACAGCCTGCGCGACAGCCGCGTCACCGATTCGGTGCTGGGCCTCGAATACGACGGTGGTTGCTGGATCGGCCGCCTGGTGGCCAAGCGCCTGTCGACCAGCCAGGTTGAAGCCACCACGCAGCTGGGCTTCGAAATCGAGTTTGTCGGCCTGTCTCGCCTGGGAACCAACCCGCTGAGGGTCTTGAAGGACAATGTGCCCGGCTACCGCATGCTGCGTGACAACAACTCCCCTGACGGCAACCAGCCGACCGCTCCCTGAACACCCCATGACTCTGATCCGCTCCTGGCCCCGCATCGCCTTGTTGTCGCTCGTGCTCGCGAGCGCCCACCCGGCAGCCACCGCACAGCCACGCACGAGCGTCCCCCGCACTGCGGACTACATCGTGGCCATCGTCAACCAGGAGCTCGTCACCCATGGCGAGCTGCTGCTGCGCCTGAACCAGGTGCGCGAAAACGCGCGCCGCGCCAACGCCCCATTGCCCCCCGCCGAAGAGCTGCGCCAGCAGGTGCTCGACACGCTGATCGACGAGCGCGTGCAGATCACTTACGCGCGCGAAAGCGGCCAGCGCCTCGACGACGCCGAGGTCGAGCGCGCCGTGGCCAACGTGGCTGCGCAAAACCAGCTCACCCCCGCGCAGCTGCGTGAGCGTCTCAAGCGCGAAGGGGTCGACTACGTGCGCTTCCGCAACAACGTGCGCGACCAGCTGCTGCTGGAGCGCACCCGTGAACGCGAAGTGCAGGCACGCATTCGTGTCACCGACCTCGAAATCGAAAACTGGCTCGACAAACAGCGCGCCGAAGCCGGCGCCGCGACCGAATACAACATCGCCCAGGTGCTGGTGACGGTGCCTGAGGGTGCCAGCGAGGGTGTGCTGGCCGAGCGGCGCGCACGCGCCGAAGCAGCGTTGGCCCGCATCCGCCGTGGTGAAGCCTTCGATGTGGTGGCACGAGAGATTTCCGAAGACACCAACCGCGCCAAAGGCGGTGAGATTGGCTCGCGCCCGGCCAACCGGCTGCCCGACATCTTTGTCGAAGCAGTGCGCCCGCTCAAGGGCGGCGAGGTGTCGCCCAGCCTGCTGCGCAGCGGCGCCGGCTTTCACGTCCTCAAACTGATCGAGCGCAGCGACACCAGCGCCTTGTCGATCAACCAGACCCGCGCACGCCACATCCTGCTGCGCCCCTCGGCCCAATTGAGCCAGGAGGCTGCCGCCACCCGGCTGGTCGAGTTCAAGCGGCAGATCGCTGGCGGCGCGCGCAGCTTCGAGCAGCTCGCGCGCGACAACTCCGAAGACGGCAGCGCCCCGCAAGGTGGCGACCTGGGCTGGGTGTCGCCCGGCAGCTTCGTGCCCGAGTTCGAAGAGGCGATGAACGCGCTGGCCATCAACGGCTTGTCCGACCCGGTGGTGTCGCGCTTCGGCGTGCACCTGATCCAGGTGGTCGAGCGCCGCAAGATGGCACTCGACGCCAAGCAGCAGCGTGACCAGGCCCGCGCCGCGCTGCGCGAGCAGAAGTTCGAAGAGGCCTACTCCGAGTGGGTGCGCGAGCTGCGGGCTCGCGCGTACGTCGAGATGCGCGAGCCGCCGCAGTAGGCGCCCGTGAAGCACATTCCGCGCAAGCGCTTCGGTCAGCATTTTTTGGCTGACGAAGGCATCCTCGGCGCCATCATCGATGTGATCAACCCGCAGCCCGGTCAGGCGCTGGTCGAGATCGGCCCCGGCTTGGGTGCGATGACCAACCCATTGGTCGCACGCTGCGAGCGGCTGACCGTCATCGAACTCGATCGCGACCTCGCCGCGAGGCTGCGAAAGCGGCCTGAGCTGAACGTGGTCGAGTCCGATGTGTTGCGGGTCGACTTCTCCTCGCTGGCGACCCAGGCCGGCCACAAGCTGCGCGTCGTGGGCAACTTGCCGTACAACATCTCCACGCCCATCCTGTTTCACCTGCTCGAGGCCGTCGACCACGTGACCGACCAGCACTTCATGCTGCAAAAGGAAGTGGTCGACCGCATGGCCGCCGCGCCGGGCAACAAGGACTACGGCCGCCTGACGGTGATGCTGCAGTGGCGCTACGACATCGAATCGGTGCTCGATGTGCCCCCGGAATCCTTCGACCCGCCACCGCGCGTCGACTCGGCGGTGGTGCGCATGCAGCCCCTGCCCTTGCCCGCTGGCATCAACGCGACCCTGCTGGGCGAACTTGTCACCGTGGCCTTCTCGCAGCGCCGCAAGATCCTGCGCAACACACTTGGCCGCTGGCTGGACGAGCGCGGTTTCAGCGGCCACTTCGACACCCAGCGCCGCGCTGAAGAAGTGCCGGTCGCCGACTACCTGGCCCTGGTGCGCTCGCTCGCTCCGTGAGGCCATGAAAAAGGGCAGCCGAGGCTGCCCTTGTTTCAACGCGTCAGATCACATCACGCGGCGGTGAGCCACATCGAGGTGTCGAATGCGCTGCTCATCATCGGCATGTTCATGCCGAAACTCGCGTTCGCTGCACTCTTGGCCGCCACCTTGGCGGGCTTGTCGGTTGCAACGCTTGGGGCCGTTTCCGTAGCCCGCTCCCATGACCCTTGTTCTTGGGAGCGGGCTACTGAAAAGAATAGAAGCACCTGAATTGGATTTTTCGCTCGGCCCAGAAATCGGCCGCATCGCGAAATACATCCAGCAACTGCTCCCGTGCTTCGCGGTCGAAGCGCGGGTTGTCGGGCAACTGCTCAAGCACCACCACGAAGCCAGGCTGGGCACCCGACTTGTGAACCAGGTCGGTCATGCAGTCGTAGAGCGCGTCAAGGTTCTTGCCGAAGTGCGACGGGAACAGGAAGGATTCCGCAATCGCCTCCATCACGTCTTGCTTGGTCTGGGCCAAAGTCAGGTTGGCGTAGAGGAAATGCTGACCCGCGCCCTGCGCGGCCTCATGCAGTTCATCGACGCGGTAGGCGCGTATCGACTGAACAATGTTTGGACGGACTGTCTGCAAAAGCATGGTCGCGTTCCTCCTTAGGTCAAAAAACGAAATCCTCGGTGTTCACTGCACGATGCGGCGAAAGCTCGTGTAGTGGTCAGCCGTGTAAAAGCAGGCGTCGGGCGCGGTGGCTTGCAGGCCCCCACACACGATGCGGCGCGCCCCACGGTCGCGCGATCCAGGTGTCTTCACGGTGTACTCGCGGTAGTAGCCGCGACGTTGAGCCGGAAGCAGGCGCTCGCGGTTACCGAAGCTCCTGCCGTCTTGCGTATAAGGGAATGGCCCGCCAGCGCGGATCAGGCGCTCGGTACCTTGGGCTTCACTCGGCAGGCTGGCCAGCACAACCGTCTCCAGCTGCTGTATGGGCGCCTTTGCCACAGCACCGTTGCCAAAGACCGCGGCAACTGCCAGAACGATAGCGAGCCCCAACTTGCAAAGGGGTGGCCACGCAGGCTGCCGACCGAGGAGAAACACGGGTTATCCCTGAAATCCGAAACCGTGATGGTATCGAATCAAGGGATAAATCTCAAGACGCTGCCTCAATTTGGGGCAGCGCCACAGCTCACAAAGTGTGCGCAAACATTCGGCAAAATTCGCTAAAGGCAAGGGTTTTGAATGCTAGTGATCTCAAATCAACACACTCAAAAGAGTTGTGACGCCGCTGTCATATGACCGTGCACAGCCCTCGGCCTTCTCTTGTGTCTTGCTGATCAGCGACATATCTCAGCCAGCCTCCGTCCGCCCTCAAGCTGCACTCCGATCATCCGTTCGAAGGGTGCCGCACCGCCTGAGTACGCCTTCGATACTTTGGCCGAACGGTGGGTGCAGCGCGGGTCGATCAATTCCTTGGCCACAGCACCCAAAGGCGCAGCGGCTGCTTCATCCGCCCGGCCTGCTGTTCGGCCACGTCACCCCAACCCCAAAAGTAATCAGCCCGCACAGCCCCGGTGATGGCGCTGCCGGTGTCTTGCGCCATCACCAGGCGGCGCAGCGGAGTGTTCGACAGCGGCTCGGTGGCATCCAGCCACACCGGGGTGCCGTAGGGGATGCTCTGCGCATCTACCGCGATC
>JACMKJ010000228.1 GCA_014380155.1 Rhizobacter sp.
GCGGCCCTCGGCCACGGCGAGCACACGCTCGCCCAAACGCACCGGCACGGCGTCTTTCAGCACCAGCGGGTGCAAGCCCACCCAGGGGCAGGCCGCCACGCGGCGGGCCACGTGCATCCACTCGTCGTCCAACGACAAGCCGGGCCACGTGGCCGCAGCAGGTGCCTCGGGCGCTTCGGCACACAAGGCGCGCAGGCCACTCGCTCCAGGGAAGAAAGCCAGCGCCGTCTCGACACTGCTGCCAACCAGCCAGACTTGCTCGAAGCCGCGGCCGCCAAAGGCGTGGTCGAGCAACCAGGCACGGCGGCCGCTGCGCTCGCCGTGCAGCCACACGCGCCGCTCGCTGAGCTTGTCGTCGCGCTCTTCGGTGACAGCGCCGAGCACCGTCCAGCGGTCGGCCACACGTTCGCCTTCGGCCAGCACCTCGGCCTTGTCATGTGGCCAGCCCACGGCGGCGCGAAGGTCGGCCTGCACCCCGGCGCTCAACTGCTGACGGCGCTGCAAGGCGTCACAAAGAAGCTGCAGTTGGCCCAGGCGCTGCAGGCTGCGCTCGGGCCAATCAGCGCCCTGGTTGACGCCGGCAGCGGCCTCGCTGACCCGAAACCCCAGGCCCGGGGCCTGCGCATCGACCATGCGCGCGGCCATGGTGCGCCAGGTTTTCAGCAGCTCGGCATTGAGCGAGCCCAGCCCGCGTGCCAGCTGGTCGGCCAACCAACGCTGCAGCTCCTGACCCGCGTCGGCAATGCGCTGCCAGCGTTGCGCCTCGCGCTTGGCTGCGGCCTGCGGGTCCACCGGCGCGGCCGCTTTCTCCTGCTGCCGTTCCTCTTTTTTCTGGGCCTTCTCGGTGCGCGAAGCCAGCCACTCGCTCACCCAGGCGGGCGAGTCGCCGGGGGTGAAGAGCGCGGCATCCTGCGCTTTCATCATCAAGAGCGCCAGGCCGTGCTTGCAAGGGAATTTGCGGCTGGGGCAGCTGCAGCGAAATGCCGGCCCGCTCAGGTCGACCTGGGTCTGGTAAGGCTTGGACCCGCTGCCCTGGCACTCGCCCCAGGCGGCTGTGTCGTTGGCGCCCAGCAGCGGCCACTTGGCCGGCGAAGTCAACCCGCGTGCTGCCTTGGCCGACGTGTCGTCTGGCGCCAGCGCAAGAACCGCCTCCATGGTCAGCAACATGCTGGCCCGCTCCCTGGTTGGTGTTTGGCGGGAGTCTAAGGGAAGCGGGCGTCTGCCTCGTGGGCAGCCGCTTCGAGTGGGTGCGTCTCTTCGGGTAGGCGATGGCCCACAGCCAGGCGCTGCGTGCACTGGCTGTGCGCGACGGTACTTTGGCTGACCATGTGGGCCGTCATCACCCACGCGGAGGTATCCCATGCAAGTCTTGCTCAACACCGACCCGAACACCGATGGCCGCCATGACATGGCAGCCCACCTTGAAAGCACGGTCAAAGACGCGCTGGGCCACTTCGGCGAGCGCATCACCCGCGTCGAGGCCCATTTGTCCGATGCCAACAGCCACGCCAAGGCGGGGCCTGACGAGATTCACTGCACGCTCGAAGCCCGCCTGCGCGGGCTTGAGCCTGTGGTCGTGAAAGACCAGGCCGGCAATGCCCACCAGGCCATCAACGGCGCACTCGGCAAGCTCAAGCGTGCCGTGACCACGGTGCTCGAGAAACACGACGGCCACCGCCACGCTGGCCTGGCAGATGTGCCGCCAATCGACGAGCCCGCCAACCCGAACGGTTGACCCGCTGACCCTCTGACGCGGGCCGCGGCTCAGCCGCCGCCTTTATTTGCTCGTTTGCCCAGGTTCCTGAAACGCCCGAAATACACATAGACTTGACTGAAACACGCATCTTCAATAAACTCTATGTTATGAGCAGGGCATCCACCGCACTCCACCAAATGCCACCCTCCACGGTGGCGGCACTGCAGCAGCTGGGCGCCGACCTGGCCGTCGCCCGGCTGCGCCGCAAGGAATCCCTCAAGACTTGGGCCAAGCGCGTCGGCGTCAGCGTGCCCACCTTGCTGCGCCTGGAGGCGGGTGAACCCGGCGTGAGCCTGGGGGTGTTGGCCACCGCGTTGTGGCTGGTGGGCCGAGACGGCGCGTTGGCCACCCTGGCCACCCCCCGAGAAGACCGCGGCGCGCTCGAGCTCGACGTGCGCGAGGCCGAGACCCTGGGCCGCGAGCGTGTGCGCGCCACCACCAACGCCAAGCTGGCCCGCGCGACCAAGCAACGCACGCTTCCCCCATGAAGCACGACGCGCTGCACCTCTGGTTGCTCACCAACCCCACGTCGCCGCGCTACGTGGGCCCGCTTCGGCTGGTCGAAGCCGGCAAGGGTGTGTCGCTCCAGTACGACCGCGAATGGTTGAGCCAAGGCTTCCCGCTCAGCGAAGACCTGCCACTGGTCGACATCGAACATCTCCCGCGCTGGAAGGGCCTGGCCGCCGGCGCCGTCGACGACGCCCGGCCCGACCGCTGGGGCGAGCGCGTCATCCAGTACATCGACAAGCCAGCGCGCCTGTCGATCATGGAGTACCTCTACTACGCAGGCGACGACCGTTTCGGCGCACTCGGCGTGTCGACCTCGGCCGATGCATACACCCCGCGCGCCAAGAACCCGCTGCCGCGCCTGGCGCAAGCGCAGGCGCTCAGCGAAGTGGTGCACAAGGTCAGCGCCAAGGAGCCCGTCAACCACATCGAGCGCACGCTGATCGCGGCCGGCGGCAGCTTTGGCGGTGCCAAGCCGAAGGCACTCATCGAGATCGATGGCGAGCAGTGGGTCATCAAGTTCTTCAACAACGAGCCCATCGACGTGCCGCTGATCGAGCATGCGTCGATGACGCTCGCTGAAAAAGCCGGCATCACGGTCGCGCCAACGCGCGTGGTGCCGCTGGCAGGCGAGAACGCGTTGGCCGTGCGGCGTTATGACCGCAGCGGCGCTTCAAGAATCCACTGCATCTCAGCCGGCACCGCACTGCGCGCCGAAACCATCGGCGGGCAGGAGCCCCTGCTTGGCTACCCGAGCCTGGCCCAGCTGCTGCGCCGCACGGGTGTGGCTGACGGCGACGCCAACCTGCTCGACATGCAGGAGCTGTTTCGCCGCATGGTGTTCAACATCCTGATCGACAACACCGACGACCACGAGAAGAACCACGCCCTGATGGTGGTGGCCCCCAGGCAGCAGGGCAAGTACCGGCTGGCACCGGCCTACGACGTGCTGCCCACCAACTCGGGCCAGGGCAGCCAGGAATTCATCGTCGGCACCGACCAGCGCGATTCGACGCTCGTGAATGCCATGTCGCAATGCGCCCTCTTCGGCTACACGGCGGCGCAGGCGGCCGAGCAGGTGGTACGTGTCATTGACGTGGTGAACGGGTGGCGCGAGCACTTCGCAGCTTGCGGCGTCACGGGCTCGGATCTGGCGAGCCTGGGGGAGCGGATTGATGGGGAGCCCTTGCTTGCGCAGCGACAGGGCTTCAAGGCAGCGGACCACCCGGCGCCAACTCGCCCGACGCGAGGCAAAGGTGCCTTCGGGCGCTAGGCGGGTCTTGAACGCCCCGGTTCAATAGTGCGGCGGCAACTCATCCCGCAAGCTTCGAAAAGCGTCACCGTCACCCGAGCTGCCCTGCTCGCGAAGCCGCGCCACTTCGAGCAGCAGAAGATCGATGTGCTTCTGCTGACTGGACACGATCTGGTTCAGGTGATCGACCAGGTCTTCCGTGAAACTTGCCTTGACCTCCAGGTCGGTCAGGCGCTTTTCCACATCGATAGGCTGCGCCATGCGGTGATCTGTAGGTTCTCAAAGTACATGCAAAGCGAGCATGCGCCAGCAAAGAGCTTTTTCAAATGACTTGAGAAGCAGCATTCTCGGATTCTCATTTCATCTGCAAAAAACCTAATGCACCCACTGCAGGTCTGCGCAGTTCATCAAACCTTGCGTTTGAGCCACGCGTCGACGTCAAAGGGCTTGAGGGTGTCGTAGCACTCGGCCACCACAGGTTGGAGGGGGCATGCGGAAGCTTCGAGCTGGGCATCATATTTGCCGCTATCCAAATCAATCATTAGCTGCTCAACCGGATCGCGTTTGCCAAAAAAATGCGCACCAGCGAATGTTCTCTAACTACGAGGCATTGGCTTCGGTGGGAGCGGACAAATCTTGTCGATGTCCGGGAATTTTTTGGTCTTGTCTTCGTCCGATTCGTCGGACAAGCGCTTGTAGCAGGCTGCGCGCACCTCGTCTTTGGCTACGCCGTACTTCCCTTCGCCGAAGATCGTTTGCAAGGTGAACAGGCTTTGGTTATGCCCCAGCTTGGCTGCGGCCTGATATGCGTCTAAAGCGGCGGCCGCGTCTTCTTCATAATTTGTAAAGTGCCGTCCCAAGCTGTAGCCTGCTTCCGAAAGACCCTGCTGCAAAGCGCAGCGGAGCATTGCTACCCCGATCGCAAAGCCACGAACCTTTTCTTCAGGAAGTGACTGCGCCACGGCTTTGCGAATCTTGTCGCCGCTGACGAGTTGCCCCTGAGCGTTGCCCAGATCAGCCGCTTTGCGCATGTAGGTGAGTGCTGCTTTGCGATCCTGCTTGACGCCGACACCTTGCTCCAGGAACACACCCATGTGGTAGTACCCCATGCCGATGTTGCGCTTGATGAGCTCCTCTGCCCACTCGACAGCCTTGGCGTCGCTTTGTTTGACGCCATCGCCGTCGAGATAGCTCGTCACCAAATTGTTCATGGCCTTGACGTGTCCGCGCTCCGCAGCTTTGTGCAGCAGTTCAATCGCTCGACGCAACAACTCTTGGTTGTCCGTCTTGATTCCCGCTTTGTAGTTGGCATTGCCTTGCCGGTACCACTCATCAGCTTCGGGGTCGGGCTTGGTAAGCAGGTCAGCTTCGTGGGCACAGGCAAATTCCAGGGCAGTCCAGTCAACGGAGGGCGGTGTCATCGTCTTACTTCCTTCTCGGGCATTGCAGCCGCTCAGCAAGGCGGAGCTTATGAACAATAGGCAAATCGCATTGCGCAGTCGCATGGCGCTCAGTCAGCGCGGCTGCCGGATTTGGCGTCGTCATAAAACTCGATCAATGGGGCTTTGAGTGAACTCCCCGTGGCCTTGGCATCTCCGTTGTCCCCCATAAGATTCGCCCAAAACTTGAACTCCTCTTTTGGATCATCACTGGGCGCTCGCCCGGTATGAATCTTCCAAAGATGCCGTCGCCACTCCTGCGTCACGCCAGGTGATGGCATTGCGATGTTCAGCTCCGAGTCCACCTCCATGCTTCGGACATTGGCATTGGCCGACCCCAGAGTGAAAAACACATCGTCGACCAGCAGCAACTTGGAGTGCACGTAGATGTCTTTGTAGACGGTGCGCGCGCTGGGCTCTGAGAAGCGAACCTCCGGGAACCCCATGTCGTCGGTAAACCCGGTGTCGTAGGCTTGCGCTTCGGTGTACCGCGTGCCCGAGCTGCACAAGGTGCAGACATGGATGTTCACGCCCTCGAGGTCGCGACGGCGCAGCGCCTTCGAATCGGCGCTTTCGGCATCGCCACCACCTTTCGATTTTTCGATTGCAGGCATGCGGTTCGACTTGCCCAGAGCCGCCATCGTGTCATAGGTGTTCAAGCGCCCCGAGCCGTCGGGAACGTTTGTCACCACGAAGATGTAGAAGTCTCTTTTCCAGCCGGCGCTCTTGAGCTTGCGCCGCACCTCGCGCATCAGCATCGCCAACTCGGTACTTCGGAAGTACTGGTTCTCGAAGTACACATAGTTGCGCGCAGCGCTCAACGCGAGCTTATAGGCGTCCAGGATGGACTGGTCATTCTCTTGCGGCTGCGTGCGGCAAATCTGCGCCATGCCAGCGCTGCCTCGCTTGGCTGCGCTGGCTTCGAACGCGCTGGGTTTAACCTGAAGCCGTGCGGCCGAGATCGGCTGATCGCTACCGATCCACGGCTGTGCCTTCGTCCACGCGGAGCAGAAGTTCTCATTCAGGTCGAACAAAACTGGCCCATAAACCCTCGATGACAGGTCTTGCCATGGGGCAAAGCCAAGCCTGAGTTCTGAGAAGTATTCGTGCGTGTCGTTGTCCCAATAATTGCGGAGCAAGTTGTGACCCATGACGAACCCAACCGCTGCGTCCGTTAGTTCATAGTCCACCAAAATGGCCTTTTGGTGATGCGAGGCACCGTGCACAAACGCCACGTGCTGCGTGAATGCGCCAAGCCCTCGCTTGTCATAGTTTCGCTTGGCGATGGCCTGCTGATCCGCCGTCGAAAACTCACGGGTTCTGAACGACAGCTTCGGGTTGTTGATCGAGAACCACTCTCGGTTGAAAGCCTTGGCTTGGGGATCATCGAACTGCACGGCGCCGCTGGTTGTTCCACTTTTCTTCGCGCCGTAGTCATTGAATCCATCAGCGTCAGTCGCCTTTGCATCTCCGGGTTTGGTAGAGCCCATGCCAGAGCCGCCACCAGCCGAGCCACCACCACTGCCAAACAGGCCGTCCCCGATGATGTTGTTCTCAACAAGATTGGCAATCGCGCTCTTCCATACCAACACCCGAACTTCGATGCCAGCAGCGGCCTTTTGCCGAAGCAGGTCGCCTACCCGTTGTCCGTTGGGGCGCACCAGTCGCATGCTCGGGTCGAAGCCCCAGCTGATGATGTCGATGCTCTTCTTGGCAGCAGCCAGCGCTTCGTGCACGGCAGCAAAGGTACGCTGGCCGTTGATCAAAGGGTGAACAACGTTGCCGGCTCGCGGGGGATATTTGCTCTTCTGCGAGAACCACGGCATCGTCAAATTGACGTCGCGTTTGCTGTCCAACGCGATCACGGTTTTTTCTACGGGAATCTTGAAGTCGCTCATGCGGATTGTTCTCCGTCGTTCTTGCCGGTCGCCAAACGTCGCCGGAAATCTTCGTCTTCGGCGCCGTAGTCAGCCTTCTGGCCAGCCTCATGTTTGAAAGAGCGAAAGCCTTCGTTGGCTAGCCGATCAGCGCTGTCACTTCGGAAGGCGGCCAGCGCGTCGATTTCGAATGACTGACCCGAGAGCAACTCGACGCGGTACGTCTTGGTTCCTTCTTTGTGCTCCCACATTACCGAACCGTCGGTGTCGGCCAAACCCTTCTGCAAAACACCTCCGTCGGCGTACAGCGTATAGGGCTCGCCCGAATAGTTCTGCATGCTGCCTGGCAAGGCCCCCAGTGAAAACGCAGCTTTGCGTTTGAGCGGGCTAAGAGTGGCGTCTGGGAATTCTGCTATTGGATAACTCTCCGACCCAGGCCCCACGAAGCTCTTGGTCGCGGCCTTGACGGTGATCTTTCCCGGGCACTGCGCCGTGATGCCTGCGCCTGCAATCACGATCTGCGCGCCGCCTGCGGTTTGCAGCGTGATCTTCTTGGCCGAGGCCCATTCCACCGCGCCGACCGCCGACTGAACATTGATCAAGCCTTTGGCCGCTACCTCGGCCTGGCCGGCTTGCGCTTGCATCTGCACCGGCCCTTGGGCCGCGATCATCGTCAGACCTTTGCCCTTGGCACCATCGCCCGGCTGCACCGCTCCCGCCAGGATGCCGATGCTCTGCCCGGTGTTCACCCTGAGTTGGTTGCCGCCCGCAATGTGAATGTCTTGGCCCGCCTGCCAGCTGATGGCCTCGCCGCTCGCGAACTGGATGTCTTGGCCTGCGACTACGGCAAGCCCCGCCTTGGCAGTGATCGCCACGATCGGGTCGGTGGTGTGGGGCAGCTTCCCGTTGGTCGCCTGGGTGCTCTTGTTGCCCGCATCGCTGATCGCGGCATCCATGCCTGCCTGGCTCACCATGCCGCTCACCGCCTGGTGCAGCGCCTTCATCGGCGCGAGCTTGTCGCTCAAGCCGCTGGCACTCGCCTTGACCGTGCCCACCGAGGTGGCCAGCGTAGTGGTCTGGTGCGTCTTGGCCGCCTGGCTGAAGCTGTCGGCCAGGGTCATCGCCTGCTTGAGCAGGGCCATTCCGGGGGCGTTGTCGCCGGCCGGGTCGCTTTGGCTGCCGCCATAGCTGGTGATCAGGAGGCCTTGCGTGGCGCGGATCGCGCCATAGGCGTCGGTGCGCAGCTCGAAGCCCTGGCCCCTGAACGAGCCACGCATATTGTCGGCTTGGTGGATATTCCAGCCGAGATTAAGTTGGCTCGCGTGCTGAGTCGTTGCAAGCTGCACTCTGAGCTGCCCCGGCGTGTCATCAAAAACCAGCTGGTTGTGGCCCGGCCCACCAAATTCTTTGCTCTTCACACCGCTCATCGCTGCCGCATTGTTCTGCGCATTCGCCCCCGCTGTGGCCGGCCCCGGTGCGCCGCCGTGCCAGGCTGGGCTGTTGCCGCCCGCCAGGTTGCCCTGGCCGCTGGGGCGGTGGTCGCTGCTCTGGCTGAAGACACTCGTGTCGCTCTCGCCCGGCTGGCCACCCGGCGTGCGCGCGAGCCCGCCTTCGCCCTTGCCGTTGTAGACCGCATCGATGCACACCGGCCGGTCGATGTCGTTGTTCAAGAACTGGATCAACACTTCTTGCCCGATCCGGGGAATAAATTGTTGGCCCATCGAGGCCCCGGCCCAGCGTTGGGCCACACGCACCCAGCAGCTGCTGCGGTTGTCGGCTCGCGGGTCGGCGTGTGGGCTGCCTTGCCAGTGGAATTGCACCTTGATGCGGCCCAGACGGTCGGTGTAAAGCTCGTCGGCGCCATTCGCCACGGTGTTGCCTGTGGGCCCGACCACGATGGCGGTTTGGAGCGCCCGCGCGGTGGGCTTCTTGACGTAGACAGGCCGCCAGGGGATGGCGCGGCGGCAAGCCTCGAAGCGGTTGGCGTAGCCAGTCTCAGCCGCCTTCTGGCTCAGCTCGGGGTCGTCGGCCAGGGATTGCAGCAGCTCGGCCATCGGGTCGGGCCTGGATTCGTCGGCGAAGAAGTCGAAGTGGGCCGGTGCGTTGGCGATGCCTTGGGCGATCTTGTCGCTCAGCTCCTTGGGCAGGTTGTTGATGCCCAGGCTGTGCACGCTGTGCACGGTGAATTCGAGATCGGAGTCGGTTTTGCCGAGATCGCTCAACGCATCGAGCGTGCTGTTCTTGAGCTTGAACCACTGGCCGGCGCGCAAGGAGCGCACCGAGCTTCTTGCAAGCCAGGTTTTGTTGCGGAACTCGTGGGCTTGCTGGCCCAGGGTGGCCAGGTGTTGCAGTTGGGCTGTGGTGCAGTTGCCGCAGTCAGCGGTTGTGCCCGATGTTTCGTAGCTCTCCAGCCAGGCGGCCATGTCTTGCACGGGCTGGGCGCCGAACTGGTGGTCGGTCGGCACGAGCACCGAGACCGCGCTCTTTTGCAGGTAGTCCCACTGCAAGACGGCGGTGGCAGCGGGGTTGAGGCTGCGCTGGCCGCCGAAGGCCTGGAGGCTGTCTTGTTCTTCGGTGGCGGCGCTGCGGTGGAATTTGATGCCTTGCCCACCGATGGCGCTGGCCGAGGTGGTGTTCTCGGGCCAGCGGGTGGAGTCGGCGAACACCACCAGGGTGTGGCCGCACAGAGCCTCTTCAGATTCTTCAATGCGCCAGCCGAGGCCCACACTGGCCAGCAGGCGTTGCACGAAGGCAAGGTCGGTCTCGCGGTACTGGCAGCAGTAGTCGAGCACGCCAGCGTTGGGGCCTCGGGACAGGAAGGCATCGAGGTCTTCGGTACTGCCGTCGGGCGCCACTTCGCCGAAGCGCCAGGCGGCGTGGCTGCTGTAGGCACCGAAGACGTCGCCCAGGATCTGGGGCACGGTCTTTTGTTGCCAGGCGCGGCTGTGTGAGCCGTGGGTGAGGAAGGCGATCCAGGGTTGCACGGTGAGCTGCAAGCGATGGAAGCCGCCGTCTGAGCCAAGCTCGGTGACCTTGGCGATGAGGCCGCTGTGTTTCTTCAAGCTGCCGTCGGACAGGCGGGCGGTGAGGGTGATGCGCTTGAGTTCCAGGGCCGCCAGCGACAGCCGGGCATCGAGCGTGAGCACGGTGAGCTGCAGCACGAAGGGCTCGCTGATGTTGTCGATCAGTGTGAACTTCTCGACCATCAGGTCGTTGACCGGGCCGTCGCCTTCGACGTTGTAAAGACGCTTTGACTGCGTCCAGGCGGCCAGCAGGCCGGCGAGCTGGGATTGCACGCTGCTGATGGCGTCGCTCAAGCGGTCGTTCATTCTTTTGGTGTCCCTGATGCGTCGAGGCAAGGCGTGATTTTGCGGCGCGGGCAGCCCTGCCGGGAACCTTCGTACACCTTCTTACGCAGGTTCACCCGTCTGGGGGTGTCTCGCCCAGCAGGTGCGCGGCGGCCGCAAGGTAGCGTCGGTGCGCGTTGGACTTGCGGCCGGTGATCTTGGCCAGGTGGGCGCATTGCGGGCACCATGATCCATTGAGCCGAATCGTCTCCAGCCGGGTCGTCCAGACATGGCCTCGATCGCACTCCCATTGCATAGGGGTGCGCCCGTTCACGTGGCTCGTGGACAAGCAGCGCCCGCCTCGCGCCTGTGCAGCCTGTTGCGCGTCATCGAGCGTGAGGCGCCGGGCATCGTCCCGGCAGGTGGCGCCCCACTTGCCACTGATCACGGACGCAGCGGTGGCCTGCCATTCATGTCCCTCGGCGCACCGGAAGCCGTGGCGCACCAAGCTGCCCAGGTACTGATCGGCCAGGCAGTGCCCGCCTTTGGCTTGGGCTTGCTGCTCCAGGCGCTGCAGGCCATCGCTCAGGCGCAGGGCTTGATGAATTTTTTGGCGGGTTTCTCGCGTCCTGGGCCGCCCACGCCGGGCCTCTCTGACACATTGCAGGCACCAGCTCCCCGCAAGAACCTTGCTGCCCCAGCTCTCCCATTCGTGCCCGGTCGCGCACTTGAAGCGGTAGAGGCCATCCACACCCGCGTACTCGCTGCTCAGACACTGCCCGCCTCGGTCTTAAGACCTACCGTTCAGCGACAGGGGCACCAATCAAAAAAACGGCCCATGGAGTTTTCATCTAATGGGCCGAGATTTCGCGTCTCATGGGTGGCTCAACAGTTTGCAAGTACTGAGAAAGTTTGCAAGTCAACTGAGAACCTACATCAACTGAGAACCTACAGGTGATCAGACGTCGATGTTCGCCGCTCGCAAGGCGTTGGCTTCGATGAACTCGCGCCGTGGCTCCACTTCGTCGCCCATCAGCATGGTGAACACACGGTCGGCTTCGATGGCGTCGTCGATCTGCACGCGCAGCAGGCGGCGCACGGTCGGGTCCATCGTCGTTTCCCAGAGCTGCGAGGGGTTCATCTCACCCAGACCCTTGTAGCGCTGGCGGCCCACAGCAGCCTCGGCTTGCTGGATCAGCCAGGCCATGGCCTGTCGGAAGTCGCCGACTTTGGCCTCTTTCTGCTTCTCGCCTTCGCCGCGCTTGACCAACGCCTCGGCGCTCACCAAACCACGGAAGGTGCGGCCAGCCTCACTCAGAGCCCCGTAGTCGGCGCCGTGCACGAAATCGGAGGTGATCACGCTGCTCTTCACGTTGCCGTGGTGCATGCGGCTGATGCGCAAGATGTGCTTGTCGGTGCGCTCATCGAACTCGGCCGTGACTTCGGCGTTGTGCAGCACACCCTTCAATCCGAGCGCCGAAGTCTCGGCGGCTTCCAGCGTGTCGAGGTCGAGCGCCATGCCGTTGGCCATGGCACGCAGCGCTTCGACATCCATCCACTTGCTCAAGCGGCTGACGACGTTGTTGGCCAACACGTATTGGCGTGCCAGCGTGTCGAGCGTCTCGCCTTGCAGCACCGCGCCAGCCACGCCGGTCTCGAGCTTGGCGTCTTTCAAAGCCACCTTGAGCAGGTAAGCGTCGAGCTCGGTGCCGTCTTTCAGGTACTGCTCTTCCTTGCCGAGCTTGACCTTGTAGAGCGGCGGCTGCGCAATGTAGATGTGACCACGCTCCACGATCTCGGGCATCTGCCGATAGAAGAAGGTCAGCAGCAGGGTGCGGATGTGCGCGCCGTCCACGTCGGCGTCGGTCATGATGATGATGCGGTGGTAGCGCAGCTTGTCGGGGTTGAA
>JACMKJ010000229.1 GCA_014380155.1 Rhizobacter sp.
AGCAGGCCTTCCTCGACCGCACGCTGATCGATCTGGACGGCACCGAAAACAAGAGCCGCCTGGGCGCCAACGCCACGCTGGCTGTTTCGATGGCCGTGGCGCGCGCTGCTGCTGAAGAAAGCGGCCTGCCGCTGTACCGCTACTTCGGCGGTTCGGGTGCGATGCAGATGCCGGTGCCGATGATGAATGTCATCAACGGCGGCGCACACGCCAACAACAGCCTCGACCTGCAAGAGCTGATGATCATCCCCGTGGGTGCACCGACCTTCCGCGAGGCCATCCGCTACGGTGCCGAGGTGTTCCACGCGCTCAAGAAGATCATCGACGCCAAGGGCATGAGCACCGCCGTCGGTGACGAAGGTGGCTTCGCTCCCAGTGTCGCCAGCCACGAAGCGGCGATCCAGATGATCCTGGAAGCCATCGACAAGGCCGGCTACACCCCCGGCGAGCAGATCGCCATCGGCCTCGATTGCGCCGCCAGCGAGTTCTACAAGGATGGCAAGTACGTGCTGAGCGCCGAGGGCCTGACCCTGAGCGCCCCCGAGTGGACCGATGTGCTGGCCAACTGGGTCGACAAGTACCCCATCATCAGCATCGAAGACGGCATGCACGAAGGCGACTGGGACGGCTGGAAGCACCTGACCGAACGCCTGGCCAAGAAGGTTCAGCTGGTGGGCGACGACCTCTTCGTCACCAACACCAAGATCCTGCGTGAAGGCATCGAAAAGGGCATTGCCAACTCGATCCTGATCAAGATCAACCAGATCGGCACGCTGACCGAAACCTTCGCTGCCATCGAGATGGCTAAGCGCGCCAACTACACGGCCGTGATCTCGCACCGCTCGGGCGAAACCGAAGACTCGACCATCGCCGACATCGCCGTGGGCACCAACGCCGGCCAGATCAAGACCGGCTCGATGAGCCGCAGCGACCGCATGGCCAAGTACAACCAGCTGCTTCGCATCGAAGAAGACCTGGGCGACGTGGCCAGCTACCCCGGCCGCGCGGCCTTCTACAACCTGCGCTGAAGCCCTGCCTTGCGCGTCGTCACTCTGGCCCTGCTGGCGCTGCTGGCGCTGGTGCACACCGAGCTCTGGCTCGGCAAGGGCGGGGTGCCGCGCGTGATGGATCTGCAAGCCAGGCTCGACACTCAGAAGGCCGAGAACGAAGCCGCCAACGCGCGCAACGACCAGATCACCGCCGAGGTGCGTGACCTGAAAGAAGGCCTGGAGATGGTCGAGGAGAAAGCCCGCTTCGAACTGGGCATGGTCAAGCCGGACGAAATCTACGTCCAGGTTTCCACCGTCAAGCGCTAGTGAGGTCAACCCCCACGTCACTGCGTTCCTGCCCCCCAAGGGGGCCGTCAGCCGCCTTGGGGCGGCCCGGCGCCGGCTGAGCCCTCGAGATGGAAGCGCTGCTGCAGCCCTTGCAGCCCCTCTTCGTGGCCGCTTTCACGCTCTGGGGCTCGCCGGTCACCTGGCTGGAGATCGTGGCCTTCGTGCTGGCGGTGTGGATGGTGGTGGCGAACATCCGCGTCAACCCGATCGCATGGCCGCTGGCCATCGTGAGTTCGCTGCTGTACCTGGCGCTCTTCGCGAACAGCAAGCTGTATGGCGAATCCGCACTGCAGCTCGTGTTCAGCGTGGTGGCGGGCTGGGGTTGGTGGCAGTGGTTGCGAGGCACCACCACCGATGGTTCGGTTCTGAAGGTGCGCTCGCTCTCGGCCCGTGGCCGCTGGCTGATGCTGGGCATCTTCGCCATCGCATGGCCCGTGGTCGGCATGTTCCTCAAGCGCCACACCAACACCGACGTGCCCTGGTGGGACGCTTTCCCCACCGCAGGCAGCCTCATAGGCCAGTGGCTGCTGGGCCGCAAGTACGTGGAAAACTGGCCCACCTGGGTCGTCGTAAACGTCGTCAGCGTGGGGCTGTTCGTCTACAAGGGCCTGTGGCTCACCACCTTGCTGTACGGGGTCTTCATCGTGATGTCGTTCATCGGCTGGCGGGCCTGGCAACGGCTGGCGGCACAGCCATGAGCCGAGTGATTGCGATCGTTGGCGCAGAGAGCACTGGCAAGACCACGCTTGCTGGCGAGCTGGCAGCAGCATTGCGTTCAGAGGGTCACACGGTCACCGTCGTCAGCGAATACCTGCGCGAGTTTTGCGACATCCACGGTCGCACGCCGCTGATTCACGAGCAGGAGCTCATCGCCAACGAACAAACCCGCCGAATCGCCGAAGCGACCGAGTCACATGACATCGTGGTGGCCGATACCACCGCCTTGATGATTGCCGTTTACAGCGACAAGGTGTTCGGTGACCGCAGCCTGTACGCCGAAGCCGAAGCCACTCACAGTGGCTACGCCCTCACCTTGCTGACGGCGCTCGACCTGCCCTGGCAGGCCGACGGACTTCAACGAGACGGCCCGCAGGTTCGCGAACCCGTGACCGCGCTGGTTCGTGCCAGCCTGGCGCGCGCGGCAGTGACGTACTCGGTGATCGGTGGTTCAGGACCTGCGCGCTTGGAATCGGCTTTGACGGCCGTGCGGCACGCTCCGAATCCAGACGCTGGCCCACGCTGGCAGTGGACCTGCGACCACTGCGGTGACGCCAACTGCGAGCGTCATCTGTTCGCGCGCGGCTGAACCTCTCAGCTCACCGCGCCCAACAGCACGACCAGGATGATCAGCGCCCCGAGGCCCAGGTTGACGGCCACCCAGGTGCGAATGGCACCCAGCGCGGCGCCACCGGCCGGCCAGTCTTGCGCGGTCACGGCACGCTGCAGGCGCTTGTAGAGCGCAAAACGGATGTGGCCGAAGATGGCCACCATCACCAGCCCCAGCACCGCCATCACCATCCAGTCGAGCGGCATGTTCAACGACGCGCCGGTCTGTCGAGTGGCCTTCGCCGCCAGCATCATCATCGCCACCCCGCTGCCAATGGCGACCAGGGCCAGCCACAACACGATGTTGAAGAAGCGCCCCAGGGCATCGGCCATGAAGGGCACCCGCGTGGGAGGCGGCAGGTTCATCGCCGCCGGGCGCAGGCAGAAGAGCGCAAAGAACATCCCACCGATCCAGATCACGACCGACCCCAGGTGCAACAGTTTCAGCAGTGCGTAGGCCATGTCGTGTGGGTCTCTTGTTGGCTTCAGTTCAACGTGGCGGAGCCGGGGGCTTGCCGTTCGTTCGGCGTGAACAGCTCGCCCACGTCGACCGGATCGAAGTGGTATTTGACGCCACAAAAGTCGCAAGCGATCTCGACCCTGCCTTGTTCGACGACGATGCCGTCGATCTCTTCGCGGCCCAGGCCCTTGAGCATGTTGCCCACTCGCTCGCGCGAGCAGGTGCAGGCGAAGTGCGGCGCCACCGGCTCATAGCGGATCACCTTCTCTTCCCAGTAGAGGCGACGCAGCACGGTGTCGGCATCGAGCGTCAATAACTCTTCGCTGGTCAACGTGGCCGTCAAATGGGCGATGCGGTTGTAGGCCTCGTTGATGCCGATCTCATCTTCGTTCTTGCGACCCAGGTTGCCCGCGCCTTCGACCGGCAGGCGCTGGATCAGCAGGCCGGCGGCGATGTCGTCGTTGGCGGCGAGGATGAGCTTGGTGTCGAGTTGCTCCGACTGCAGCATGTAGTGCTCCAGCACTTCGCTCAGGTGGTGCAGCGGTTCACGCTGGTCGCCATGCAGTGCCACCACGCCCTGGTAAGGCTGCTGGCCGGGGAAACGGTCCTTGGGGTCGAGCGTGATGGCGCAGCGGCCCTTGCCGTGCACGTTGAGCAGGGTGTCGAGCTGTGCCCGCTCGGGCATCTCGCCCACCACCTTGGCCGTGACGCGGAAGGCCAGGTCGGGTTGCACCTCGGCCACCGCGAGCTTGACCGGGCCGTCACCAAAGATCTGGATGATCAGCGAGCCGTTGAACTTGATGTTGGACTGCATCAGCACACCGGCTGCCGCCATCTCGCCCATCAGCGCACGCACGGGTTTCGGGAATTCATCTTGCACCGTCTTGCGGCGCTGCAAGACCTCGCGCCAGTCGCCCGTCAGGCGGACCAACAGGCCGCGCACCGGCAAGCCTTCGAACAGAAATTTGTGCAGTTCGCTCATCAACCGATCTTCTTCAGGCCCGCCTTGAAACGGCGGGCATTCAACACATAGTGCATCGCACTGTTCTTGATGCCTTCGATCTGCTCCGGCGTGAGCATGCGCACGACCTTGGCCGGTGAGCCAATGATCATCGAGCCGTCGGGGAACTCCTTGCCCTCGGTGATGAGAGCGCGCGCACCCACCAGGCAGTGTTTGCCGATCTTGGCGCCGTTCAAGACCACCGAGCCGATGCCGATCAACGAACCTTCTCCCACCGTGCAGCCGTGCAGCATCACCTGGTGTCCGACGGTCACGTTATCGGCCAGAGTGACCGGGTAGCCGTGGTCGGCGTGGATCACGGTGCCGTCTTGCACGTTGCTGTTCTTGCCGATGGTGATGCGCTCGGTGTCGCCTCGCAGGATCGCACCGAACCACACGCTGGCGTTGTCTTCGAGCGTCACCGCGCCCATCACCTGGGCCGTGTCGGCCACCCAGGCAGTGTCGGCGATGTCGGGCGTGTCGTCGCCGAGTTCATAGAGGGCCATGGGCATGATCCGGTGGTCGAAGCCCATAATTCTAGGGATGAACCCGAGACAGCGCGCCCTGGAGGTCTTGTGCCTGCGCGACCCCACGGCCAAGGCCAGCGAGGCCCGCGCCTTGTTCGCCGGCCTCGACTCCAGCCTCATCGACCCCGCAGCCCGCTTCGACACACCGGCCGAGTTGCCCGGCCGCCCCGACAGGCCGGCGCTGCTGCCACCGCGGCAGGTGCCGTCGCGCACTCCTTTCACACCCCAGGGCAAGGCAGCGCTGGTGCATGCCATTGCGCACATCGAGTTCAACGCGATCAACCTGGCGCTCGATGCCGCGTTCCGCTTCGCCCACATGCCGGTCGCGTTTTATATCGACTGGCTGCGTGTCGCCAGCGAAGAGGCCCTGCACTTCAGCCTGCTGCGCGAGCACCTGCGAAGTCTCGGCCATGACTACGGCGACTTCGACGCCCATGACGGCCTGTGGCTGATGACACAACGCACCGCAGACAACGTGGTGGCCCGCATGGCGCTGGTGCCACGCACGCTCGAAGCGCGCGGGCTCGACGCCACGCCCCCGTTGCAGGCCAAGTTCGGCCGGGCGGGCGACCCGCGCATGGTCGAGATCCTCGGTGTGATCCTGCGCGACGAGGTGGGCCACGTCGCCATCGGCAACCGCTGGTACCGCTGGCTGTGCGAACGCGACGGGCTCGACCCCGTGAGCCACTACGCCGAGCTGGCGCAGCGCTACGAAGCACCCAAGCTGCGCCCGCCCTTCAACTGGCCGGCCCGCGAAGCCGCGGGCTTCACCGCCGACGAGATGGCTCGGCTGAACACAGACTGAGCGTTTCGAGAGTTCGCTCCAGTGGCCCGCGTCTTGCTGAGACAGCCCGCTGAGCCCATTACACTGAGGCCCCTTCGCGCGACCCGCCACAAGCGGGCGCCTCCACGGCCCCCATTCGAGGATGTCCATGAACACCATTTCTACCCGTCGTTTCCTGCAAACCAGCGCCCTGCTGATCACCGGTTTGCTTTTGTCCGCCTGCGGCAAGAAGACCGAGGCACCGGCAGCACCCGCCGCCTCCGCCGTCGTGGCCTCGGCGCCCGCCGCGGCACCGGCCAAGGTCTACGTGGTCGGCACCGATGCCGCCTACGCCCCGTTCGAATCACAAAATGAAAAGGGCGAGATCGTCGGCTTCGACATCGACGTGGTCAGCGCCATCGCCAAGAAGGCCGGCATCGAGGTCAAGTTCGTCAACACCCCGTGGGAAGGCATCTTCAAGACGCTTGACCAGGGCGACCGCGACTTCCTGGTCTCTGCCGTCACCATCACCGACGAGCGCAAGCAGTCGATGGACTTCAGCAACCCCTACTTCGACGCGCAACAGCTGATCGCTGTGAAGGCCACGTCCAAGATCTCGAAGTTCGACGACCTGAAGAAGCTCAAGGTCGGCGTGCAAACAGGCACCACCGGCGATGAGGTGGTGAGCAAGCTGCAAGGCAAGAACAGCACGAACATCAAGCGCTTCGAATCCACCCCGTTGGCGCTGAAAGAGCTGGAAGCCGGAGGCGTTGATGCGGTGGTCGCCGACAACGGCGTGGTCATCAACTACGTGACCAACAACGCCGGCAGCAAGTTCAAGACGGTGGCTGACAAGGCCTTCGCGCCTGAGCAATACGGCCTGCCTGTCAAGAAGGGCAACGCCGACCTGCTGGGCAAGCTCAACAAGGGCCTGGCCGACATCAAGGCCGACGGCACCTACGACCAGATCTACGCCAAGTATTTCGGCGCTGCGCCTGCTGCGGCTGGCGCACCCGCTTCCGCCGCTTCCAAGTAAGAAGCGTCGAGGCACGCGACGATGGATCTGCGCTGGGAGATCCTGGCCGGCTACGGGCCTTTGTTCGTGGCCGGCTTGTGGATGACCGTGGCGCTGACCATCGTCTCCATCAGTTCGGGCCTGGTGCTGGGGGTGTTGCTCGGGCTCATCAGCAGCTCGCGCGACGCGCCCCAGCCACCCTCGGTCCCGCTGGCCTGGGGCCTGAAGGTGCTGCGTGTGGTCACGCTGGCTTACGTGACCTTCTTTCGCGGCACACCTCTGTTCGTGCAGATCCTGCTGGTGCACTTTGCGCTGATGCCGGCGCTCATCCACCCCGACAGCGGCTTGCTGCTGGCAGGCGAGGCGGCGCGCGAATTCAGGCAGTCGCATGGTGCTTTCTTCTCGGGGGCGCTGGCACTGAGCCTGAACGCCGGGGCCTACATCTCCGAGATTTTCAGGGCCGGCATCCAGAGCATCCACATCGGCCAGACACAGGCCAGCTACAGCCTGGGGCTCACCCACCCGCAGTCCATGCGCTTCATCGTGTTGCCGCAGGCGTTCCGGCGCATGCTGCCGGCGCTGGTGAACGAAGGGGTGACGCTGATCAAGGATTCGTCGCTCGTCTCCGCCATTGGCCTGGCCGAGCTGGCGCTGGCCGCGCGCACCGTGGCCGGTGCGTACTCGCGCTATTGGGAACCCTACCTCGCCATCTCAGTGGTGTACCTGGCCCTGACCTTGCTACTGTCTTTGCTGGCAAAACGTCTGGAAAGCCCTGCGCATCAACGTGGCCGCTGAGCTTGTGCTAGCGATGTGACTTCAGAAAATTAGCTGTTGCACAAGCGCAACGAGGCAGGGGTTTTCCATAAACGCGGCGCCTAAACTCACGAGTCAGTTGTGCAGGCCGTACGCACACAACCCCTGTGACACCCCCGCGGTATTCACTCCGCACATCGTAAATAAGGAATGCTCATGAAGCGCTCTCTCCTCATCGCCGCCCTGTCCACCGTGGCTGCTGGCTCGGCTCTCGCACAAAGCTCCGTGACCGTTTATGGTCGTTTGAACGAATCCGTCGAACGTCAAAAGACCGAGTCGGGCTCCACCAGCAACAGCTTGACCGTGCTGCAGAACAACGCTTCGCGCCTCGGCTTCCGCGGCGTTGAAGACATGGGTGGTGGCTTGAAGGCTGGCTTCACCTTGGAACACCGCCTCAGTGCCGACACCGGCGCATCCACCAACGGCACCGCCTTCTGGGGCGGCGCCGGCGAAAGCTCGGTGTACCTGTCCAGCAACCTCGGCCAGATCAAGCTGGGTCACTTCACCAGCGAGGCCTACTTCGCGACCTCTGACGCGACTGACCTGCTGAACCACGGCACGGGTACGTCGTCTGACGCGCTCTACAAGTACCTGAACGACGACAACAACAAGGTCTCGTACCGCACGCCCAGCATCGCCGGCCTGACCGCCGAAGTCGCTCTCCTGCTGCGTGAAACCGCCCAACCCAGGAATGCTCTCGATGCGGCCATCAACTACAGCATCGGCGACTTCGGGCTGGGCCTGGGCTACGAGCGCGCTCCGAACGAAGACCAACAGTTCGCCGTCCGCGGCTCGTACACCGCGTCGCCGTTCACGCTGACCGGCTACGTGCAGCGCTACAAGAACGAATCGATCAGCAAGTCGAAGACGATCGCTCGCGTGTCTGGCCAATTTGACATCGGCGCTGCGGAACTGCACGCCGCTTTTGGCCTGGCTGGCGAAATCGATGGCGCAGGCGCTGGTGAAGACGAAGGCAAGGCTCGCCAGTTCACTGTCGGCGCCAACTACAACTTGAGCAAGCGGACCAAGGTGTTCACCTTCGTCAACCAAACCCGTGTCAGCGCTGTTGACACCACCGCGAGCGGCAAATTCACTGCCCTGTCGGTGGGCGTCCGCCACAACTTCTGATCTCCTGATCATTAGCCAAGCGTGAAGCGAAACGGCCAGTCGAAAGACTGGCCGTTTTTCTTTGTGCACCACGAATCAGGGGCTAACCCAGGAAGTAACGCTTCAACCCCGCCAGGATCATCTCGACCGCAATGGCGGTGAGCACAAGGCCCATCAGTTTCTCAACCGCCGCGACCACCGAGTCGCCCACCCAGCGGCGGATGCGGTCGCACAGCAGCAGCACGACCAGCGACACCGCCATCGCACTCGCCAATGCACCCACCCAAGACAGCATGCGCTCGGGTTGACGCGAAGCCAGCAACAGCACCGTCGCCATGGCCGAAGGCCCGGCCAACAAGGGCACCGCCAGCGGAAAGATCAGCGGCTCCTTGCCTTCGGGCGTGCCATACACACCGCCCTCGTGGCTGAAGATCATGCGGATGGCGACCATCAGCAAGATCACGCCACCGGCCACTTCAAGCGACCGCTCCGACAAGTGCATCACGCGTAGAAAACCTTCGCCCAGGAACATGAAGGCGAACAGCACGCCGAATGCGATGCCCACCTCGCGCAAGGCCACCCAGCGTCGGCGCTGCGGCGCCACCTGGCGCATCACCGGAATGAAGATCGGCAGGCTGCCCAGCGGGTCGAGCACCAGCAACAACAGGATGAAGGCCGAGAGAAAAGTGTGGTCCATGATTTGCCGTATTGATCAAGGAACGCCCGCGGAACCGGCTTTGCCGGGCCGCCAGGCGGCGCCCCTTGGGGGCAGGAGCGAAGCGACTGGGGGGCTCATCACCTCCCGCGCCAAAACAGGGCGTCGAGCTCTTTCATCGTGATCTGCCGCCAGGTCGGCCGGCCGTGGTTGCACTGGTCGGCGCGCTCGGTGCGCTCCATGTCGCGCAGCAGCGCATTCATCTCGTCCAAGTTCAACTGGCGGTTGGCGCGCACTGCGCCGTGGCAGGCCATGGTTGACAAGATCTCGTGCTGCGCGCGCTGGATCACGCTGCTGGCGTCGTACTGCGCCAGCTCGGCCAGCACGCTGCGCGCGAGTTCCACCACGTCGCCACCGGCCAGCGCGGCCGGCCGCGAGCGCACCGCCAGGGTGGTCGCGGAAAGCACCGACACGTCGAGCCCCAGCGTCAGCAGGTTGTCTGATTGAGACTGCGCGGTGGCCATCTCCTGCGCCGTGGCCGAAAAGGTGGCCGGGATCAGCAGCGGCTGCGCTTCGATCGCTGCCGCGCCCAGGCTGGCTTTCAAACCCTCGTAGACGATACGCTCGTGCGCCGCATGCATGTCGACGATGACCAGGCCCTGTGTGTTTTCCGCCAGCACGAACACCCCGCCGACCTGCGCAATCGCCTTGCCCAAGGGCCAGTCGCCGGCCGGCAAGGCCGTGACAAGTGGAGCCATGGGCGCCGCCCACGCGGCAGGCGCTTCCTGTGCATACAGCACGGCCACTTGTTCCAGGCCCAGCGTGGCCTGGGAGGTGATGGGCCGGTAGCTCGGCGGGTAGAACGGCGACGCCGCCGGCGCGGCTGCCGCCACGACGGGTATCGATCCACTTGCCGCCGCAGCCTGCGGCGGCGCCAACCCCGCCTCCACGGCCCGCCGCACAGTCTGGTGCACCTCGCGCGAATCGCGAAAACGCACCTCGATCTTGGTCGGGTGCACGTTCACGTCCACCCGCTCCGGCGCGATCTCGATGAACAGCACATAAGCCGGCTGGCGCCCGCCGTGCAACACGTCTTCATACGCCGAGCGCACGCCGTGGGCGATCAGCTTGTCGCGCACAAAGCGCCCGTTCACATACACATACTGCTGGTCGGCGCGGCTGCGCGCTGCGGCCGGCGTGCCAGCGCGGCCGGTCACACGCAGGGGGCCGATCTCCAAGGTCACTTCGCGGCTTTCGCCGATGAACTCCTCTCCCAGCACCTCGCGCACGCGCTGAGCGGATACCGAGCGCCGCCATTGCTGCACCAGCTTGCCTTCGTGCCAGACGGCAAATCC
>JACMKJ010000230.1 GCA_014380155.1 Rhizobacter sp.
GCCAGCGCGAGGGTGGCTGCGGCGGTTGCGGCTGCGGGCAGGCTGAAGCGCGGCAAGCGCAGGGCCAGCAGCAGGTAACCCGCCACCACCAGCAGCAAGGCGGCCTTCGGGCCGGCCGCAGGGGCGATCAACACACCAAACAGGAAGGGCGCCGCCGCAGCGCCCAAGGTGTTGACGGCCAGCGCACGGCCGAAGCCGAGGCCGCTGGCGAGGGCCTGCGTGCACAGGTGGCTGAACAGCGCACCCATCACCACCGTGGGCAACAAGAAGGCGACGGCGGCCAGCGTGGCCTCCGCGCCCAGCGCGGCCACCAGCCCGCTGCCGACGACTTGCAGCACCGCGGCTTTCAACGCCTCGGCCATCCACAAGCTGGCGGTGCCGAGCAGGCAGGCGATGGCCAGGGCCAACAGCAACTTCTCGCCGAGCGCGCCGGTCTGCGCACGCCGTACGAGCCAGCGCTGGTAGGCAGCAGCGCCGAGGGCCGTGCCCACCAGGTAGACGGCCAGCAGCATGGCAAAGGTGTAGACGGTGTTCTCCGCCATCTGGCGCAGCACGCGCACCACCAGCACCTCGTAGCCGATGCCCAGCAGGCCGGTGAGGGCGAGCAGCGGGATCAGGCCGGGTGCGTGTGCGGTCATCGGAGTGGGCGCAGCGCGGGCCGCCCGGCCGCGAAACAGCCACAACGTGGCCCCGGCGCAGATCAGGTTGAGCGCCGCGCAGGCCACCGCCGTGCGTGCCAGCCCGAAGGCCGGCACCAACCAGAAGGCGGCTGCCAACACCCCGAGCACCGCGCCGAACGTGTTGGCGGCATACAAGCCAGCGAGCGCCGTGCCCGACGCGCTCTGGCGCGCCAGCACCCGCTCGAGCGCCGGCAGCGTGGCCCCCATCGCGGCGGTGGCAGGCAGCAGCAGCAAGAAGGTGCCGACGAAGGCCAGGCTCCACTGCCACACGATGCTGGGCTGCTCGCCGGTCAACTCGAGCAGCGCCTGGCCGGCCGGTGCGATCAGGAAGACGAGCGCGAGCCCCCAGGCACCGATCACCAGCTCACAGGCCGCGTACCAGCGCGCCGGCTGGGCGCTCACCTCGACACGCCGGCCGAGGGCGAAGGCTCCGACCGCGAGGCCGGCGAAAAACGCACCCACCACGGCGAGCACGGCGGTCGTTTCGTGGCCGAGCCAGATGGCGGTCTGCTGTGTCCAGATGATCTGGCAGGCCAGCGCGGCGAAGCCCGAGGCGACCATCAACGCCAGCGCGGCCGGCAGCTTCAGGGCAGTGGCGGCCGGGCGGCCGACCGCCGGCTCAGCCACTGAAGGCGAGCCGATAGCCCCAGGAGTCGATGTGTGTCGGAATGGCATTGAAGGCGAGCGAGATGCGCCGCTCACCGGGGTTGTGCGGCACCGCGTGCATCAGGTAGCTCGGGAAGAGCACCAGGTCACCGGGCTCGGGTTGCGGGCTGATCCACTTGTCGGCGTTGTACGGGCCGGTCGTGACACCGTTGTGATCGTTTTTGAAAGAAAACTCCGTGCCGCCGGGCGACTTCATGAACACGGTGCGCGAATCGGCATGCGTTTGTGTCAGGTAGATGACACCCGAGATGAAGCTGTTGGCGTGGTTGTGCATCGCCTGGCGCCCGCCGGTGTCGAGCACGTTGACCCACATCTCCTTGATCGACCAGCCCAGCCGCTCACCGAACAGCAAGACGCCGAAGTCGGCCAGCTTCGGCGTGATGAGCCCGGCCACCGTGACCAGCAGCGGGCTGTCGGCCGGGGTCAGCATCGAGGTGTGGCTCAGGTTCGGTGACGAGCTGTTGTCGCGATCGGCCTGCGCCGTGAAGTGCTCGACCAAGCCGCGCACGAGTTCGGCCGGCAGGGCCGCGGGTGCGCGCAGCACGGGAATCGGAAAGAGGCCAAACACTTCGTCCATGGCGAGATTGTCCGGGCCGTACTGCGCGCGCCGAGATTCCCGAGCGTGCTCAAGGGCCGTCATCAGGGTTTCACATTAAGTGTTTGCAGTCATCGGCCGAACGTTCGACTGGCCCGGCTGTCACGGCATCGACATGAGTTGTTCATAGCATCGGTAACAAATCACACACAACCATACCCAGGAGCCCTTAGATGAAACTTGACTTCACGAAGAGCCAGATTGCGCTCGCCGCAGCCGCCACGTTCGGCGCAGCGGTGCTGGTAACCGCGCCGCTCGCCGCGAGTGCCAACGGCAATGGCCAGGGCAACGGCAACGGCAACAACAAGTCAGGCACCTACCTGGCGGGCGACTTCCACAACCACAGCACCTGCTCCGACGGCGCGGTGTCGTTGCAGAAGAAGGTCAAGAAGTCGATGGACCGCACCGAGGCCACACCTTGGGGTCTCGACTGGTTCGTGCAAGCCGGCCATGGCGGCACTGGCAACCGCAACTGCACGCTCGCTGAAGACGCGAGCCTTGCCACGCCAGCCTACCCGCTGGTCTACGCAGCCGACGGCGTCACCTTGCAAGGCCCCAACACCACCTGGCGCAACACCAACCCGGCCGTCACGCCCAAGGGGAACCTCTCCGGCACGGGCGCCACGCAGAACATGTGGCGCTGGGAGGGTGTGCAAACCTTCCAGTACCCGTTGCTCGAGTACCTGGCGGCCTACCGCAACGAGCCGCTGTTCATGGGCGTCGAGTCGGTCGTGGCCGGTCATGAACACACCTCGATGGCTGTGGTCACCGGCCAGATGCCGGCTGCCATCTACAAGCAGAAGCTGCCCACCACCGCCGGCTACACACCGCTGGGCAACGCCAACGCGCTGGCCCAGTGGGCCTACTGCTTCGACCGCGGCAACAGCGACACCAGCCGTGGCAACACCACCACCCAACCGGGCAACGTCAACACCGGCACCGGCAACAACTGGGATTGTTCGGTGCCTGGTAGCGCCAACAGCGCCAACCCCGACTGGAACCTCGCCGCGGCCAAGCTGAACGGCGCGGCCGGCGATGCAGGCCACCTCAAGACCGTCGAGGCGGTCAAGTGGATGGCTGCCGTGCACCCGGGCGCCAGCTACTACGTGCCAGCCCACCTGGAGCGCGCGGGCCCGTTCAACCCGGCGGGCAACAACGGCTTCAACATCGAGCACCTGCGCAACTTCAACACCGCCGCTCCCGGTGTGGCGTTCGGCTTCGAGAGTCAGCCGGGCCACGGCGCGTCGGACCGCCGCGGCGAATACAACCTGCGCCGCAACGCCATCGGCACGGTGCGCTTCGACTCCGTCGGCGGCACCACCTACGGCGGCACCGGCGTCTACGCAGGGCAGGTCGGCGGCGTGTGGGACGCGCTGCTCGGCGAAGGCCGCAACTGGTGGTTCTTCGCCAGCTCCGACTGGCACTCGCGTGGTGCCTTCGGCGTGGACGACCGCCGCAGCGACAACGACTTCTGGCCTGGCGAATACCAGCGCAACTACACCCTGGTGCGCCACGGCAAGACCGACAAGAAGCAGCTCAGCCCACAAATGATTGTTGACGGCCTGCGCACCGGCAACAACTGGGTCGACAGCGGCCAGTTGATCGACCGACTGGCGTTTGTCGCCTGCGCCGTGCCGTCGCGTGGTGGGCGATACGGTGATGCCTTGGGTGAAGCCGCCGTCGAGGCACTGGCCCTGGCAGCCGCCAGGAACAACACCGACAAGGACGTGCGCCACTGCGCGACCATGGGCGAAAAGCTGGAAGTCAAACCCGGCTCCGACATCGTCGTGGCCATCGCGGTGCGTGACCCGAAGGGCAAGAGCTACTCGCCTTACAGCTTCCCGAACCCGTCGTTGCTGCAAGTGGGCATCACGCAGCCGCTCGACCAACCGGTGCTCGACCACATCGACGTGATCCGCGGCAAGGTCAGCGGCTTCAAGGCCCCTGGCGCGGCCGACTATGCCGGTGCCTGGCCTGATGATTGGGTCGACATGGCCAACCCCCAGCAACTGCGCTCGCTCGCCAGCGTGCCGGCGGCGGCCAAGAACGAGACTGCGTCGGTCGTCAAGACCTTCAACGGCTCGACCTGGCGCTCGCATCGCCACGATTCGGAGTTCAAGACCATGAGCTTCCGCATCCGTGGCGTGCAGGCTTCGCAGTACGTGCGACTGCGCGGCAGCAACCTGCCGGCGGCCGTGCCCTTCGAGACCGACGCAGCCGGCAACCCCCTGTCCGACCTGTGGACCAATGCGGGCGAGATCCAGGCCAAGACGAGCAGCGCGATCGAATTCCCGTCCAACTCGATGTTGCGCATTCCTTGCACCACGCCCGGCAGCAACGTGCCCGAGAACGGTGTGCTCTACACCGGCGTGGGCCAGCCGAAGATCGACGGTTGCCCGAACCATCTGCCGGTGGTCAACGGCCAGCGCATGATGGCTTTCGACGTGGCGGCATGGGCTGACCTGTGGTTCTACAGCAACCCGATCTTCATCGAGGTCGAGGGTGGGAGCGTGGTGGCGGGCGTGAAGTCTGATCGCGCCTCGCTGGTGGCCAAGGGCAAGTAAACCGGCTCTTTGTTCTGTCTCTGCTCTCTCTGAGCGCCGCGCGGCAACGTGCGGCGCTTCGTCGTTTCTGGTTCTCTTGCCTTCCGGGCCTTCTTTGATGTCTGCTCCACCCATGTCCACACCCACAGCCCAGACCCCTTCCGAAGCCCGCGTGCGCCCAGGCTGGTCGCGCTGGCTGCGCGAACCCTTGCTGCACTTCATCCTGCTCGGCGCAGCCTTGTTTGCGCTCGACCACGCCGTCAACGGCGACGCCAACGAAGAGCGGGTGATCGTCATCGATCAGGCGGTCGACAAAGAGGCGCTGAAGGTGTTCAAGGAAGCCCGTGGCCGCGAGCCCAACCCTGACGAGCTCTACGCGCTGCGCCGCGTGTGGCTCGACAACGAGGTGCTCTACCGCGAAGGCCTCGCACTGCAGATGGACAAGGGCGACAAGGCCATCAAGGACCGCGTGATCTTCAAAGCCTTGTCGATGATCAACGCCGGCCTCAAGCGGCCGCCGGTCGACGACGCCGTGTTGCGCACCTGGTTCGAACAGAACCGCGTGAAGTACGACGAGCCGGCGCGCTACGACTTCTCGGAGGCGGTGCTCGACGGCGATGCGTCGGAGTCAGCGGCCACCGCCTTTGCGACGGCCTTGAACACCGGCTCGCCGGGTGACGCCAAGGCCGGCCTGCGGCTCTTCAAGGCCCGGCCGCGCCCGAACATCGTCCAGAGCTACGGCCCCGAGTTCAGCCAGGCGCTGGAGGCCTTGCCTATTGGTGAGTGGCGCGCGCTGCGGCATGGCGATGGCTGGCGCGTGATGCGGCTCGAAGCCGCTGCACCGGCCAAGCCGGCCGCGTTCGATGCCTTGCGCGGCGTGGTCTTGCAAGATTGGACAGACACCGTCATGGCTGAGCAGCGATCTGCAGCCGTGCGCGTGCTGGCGAAGAAGTACACCGTCAAGACCGAGGTCAGTGCGCCATGAGCAGGTGGTGGCACAAGTGGTTTCTGGCGGTGCTGGCGCTGGTGGCGACCACGGCCTCGGCGCACGAGATCAGCATGGCCGAGATGGAGCTTCGGCAGGCCACGCCATCCGAGTTCGTCTGGCAGTGGACGGCCGGCAGCCGAGCGGGTGAAAGCGCGCTGCGACCGTTGTGGCCCGAGGGTTGCCGCGACGACGCCGGCGTGTTGCGCTGTGGCGAGGGCGGCCTGCGCGGGCAGCTCGGCATGGAAGGTGTGGGCAAGCGTTTTTCGGCTGTGCTCGTCAAGGTGTTCTGGCTCGACGGCCAGATGCGCGTCTACACACTGACCGGTGGGCAACCGTCGGTGCAGGTGTTCGGCTCGGCCGACGACCAGCGCGGCATGGGCGAGATCGCCACGGCCTACTCGCTGCTCGGCGTGGAGCACATCCTGGCCGGGTTCGACCACCTCCTGTTCGTGCTGGGTTTGTTGTTCCTGGTCGGCTTCAACCGCCGGCTGGTCTGGACCATCACGGCCTTCACGCTCGCCCACAGCGTGACGCTGGCGCTCAGCGCGCTGGGTTGGCTGGTGCTGAGCCCGCCGCCGGTGGAAGCGACGATTGCGCTGTCGATCATGCTGGTGGCGGGCGAGGCGCTGAACAAGGAGCAGACCTTGTCACGCCGCTGGCCGGCGCTGGTGGCGTTTTTGTTCGGCCTGATCCACGGGCTGGGTTTTGCCGGCGCGCTGAAGCAGATCGGCTTGCCCGACAACCACCTGGCGGTGGCGCTGGTCACCTTCAACGTCGGTGTCGAGCTGGGTCAGCTTCTCGTGGTGCTGGCGGCCTGGCTGCTGGCGATGGCGTTGGCTCGCTGGCCGGTCATGGCACGTGCTCGCACGCCGGTGCTGTATGGCATGGGAGGCATCGCGGCCTATTGGTCGATCGGGCGCATTGCGGCAATCGTGGCCTAGAGGGTCGCGCCGCTCAAGCGCCGGAACTCGCTCTGCTTCATCGCCAGGTACTCCGCCCGCTCCACCTCATGCAGTTGTTTGGCGTATTGCTCGGTCGCCGTGAACCAGGTTTCCAGCCGGCGGGTGCGCTGCTGAGCGCCCGGTGACGCGAGGTAGGCGTCAATGGCCAGGTAGTAGCGCATCGTGTTGCGCTCGATCGCACCGCGCAAGCCGCCAATTTGGCCTGAGTTGCCGCTTTTCGTGAACCCCACCTTGCCGGCACCCAGTGTTGCCAGATAGCCTTGCATGGCCAGCTTGGCGGCCAGGCCGTAGCCATAGGTGTAGCGCAGGTGCAAGAAGGTCTTGCTGCCATCGGCCAGCGGGATGGCTTGCAGCTGAATGCGGTAGTCGCGGGTTGAGAAGGGGCCGGTTTCGGCACCGAGCCGCACGTCGAAATACTCCGCACTCGAAGCTTCGGGCTTGAGTGAGAAGGAGACGCGGTAGGCCTCGCTCAAAGGTTGATCATGTTTGCGGCCGATGTGCACTGCGAGTGTGTTGCCGCTCACGGCGCATTGCTTGGTGTTGATGTGCAGCATCAAGATTTCGCACCAGGCTGCGGGGCGTTGCAGTTGTTCGCTCATCGAGGCGAAAGGCTGCGAGACGACAGCATCAATGCTGCCTTGCAGCTGAGAGCCGGTCTCGCTGCTGTCGAGCACCAGCGGGCGCTGAAACGGGCTGCGATCAAGCCGTGGTGCGAGTTCGGCATGTCGTTCGCGCAAGGATGATGCCGAATTGGGGTCGGCCGCGTGCGCTGGTGTACAGGACAGCAGCACCGTGACGGCGGCCAGCAGCAGCCAGGTGGGGTGAAGAAGGGGCTTGTGGGGCATCGGCAAAGGCCTTCCGGCAGGCGCAATCAAAGGGCTTGGAGGCCGAGCCTCGCACGGCAGTTGCGGTGGGGCTGTAGGACAGCGCCGGGTTCGTGCGGCCGCAGGTGCAGTAGGCTGCCACCCTTGCACACCTCATATCCGGAGACATCGATGGGCAACAGACTGCAGCGCGAGGCCTGAGCGAACCCATGTCCGACGACAACCAGACCGAGGTGCCGCCCTCGTTCATCGCGCTCTTTGTCGAGCCGGGGCGCATCAAGCCGAATGCGTCGCGCGCCGAGATCCAGCAGCGCTACGAGTTTTGCGAAGATTTTGCGAGCATGCTCACCGAGA
>JACMKJ010000231.1 GCA_014380155.1 Rhizobacter sp.
ACAGCGTCAGCACCTCGTAGCCCGTTTCGGTGACTAGCACGGTGTGCTCCCACTGCGCCGAGAGCGAACGGTCGCGGGTGACGATGGTCCAGCCGTCGCCGGTTTCGCGGATGTCGCGGCGGCCGGCGTTGATCATGGGCTCGATGGTGAACACCATGCCGGGCACCAGCTCTTCGAGCGTGCCGGGGCGGCCGTAGTGCAACACCTGCGGCTCTTCGTGGAACTTGCTGCCGATGCCATGACCGCAGAACTCGCGCACGATGGAAAAACCGGCGTTTTCGGCAAAGGTCTGGATGGAGTGGCCGATGTCGCCCAGGCGTGCACCGGGCTTCACTTTGACGATGCCCTTCCACATGGCGTCGTAGGTCATGCTGCACAGGCGCTTGGAGGCAATCGAGCCCTCGCCGACGATGAACATGCGGCTGGTGTCGCCGTGCCAGCCGTCCTTGATGACGGTGACGTCGATGTTGACGATGTCGCCGTTCTTCAGCGGCCGGTCGTTCGGGATGCCGTGGCACACCTGGTGGTTGATCGAGGTGCAGATCGACTTGGGGTAGGGCGTGTAACCCGGTGGCTGGTAGTGCAGCGGCGCGGGGATGGCTTGTTGCACGCCCACGATGTGCTCGTGGGCCAGGCGGTCGAGTTCTTCGGTGCTGATGCCAGCCTTCACGTGTGGCGTGAGCATGTCCAGCACTTCAGAGGCGAGGCGGCCGGCGACGCGCATGCGCTCGACATCGGCAGCGGTTTTGATCGTGATCGTCATAGCCCTGAATTATGTCACCCGACCCGTAAAATGCGCGGTTTTCACAGGCCTTGTCCCCAGACACAGGGCAGGCCACTCCCAACCGCCACCCGAGCCCCCAGCGTGACTTCCACCCCCAAGCAACTGCTGCACTTCGAGGGCGGCAACGCCTTGTCCGCCTTCCGCGCCCAGGCCTTGCTGCCGCGGCTTCAGGCGGTCAGCCCCCGCATCACCGGCGTCTCTGCGCGGCATGTGCACTGGGTCTGGAGCGAAACCCAGCTGGATGCGAGCGACGCTGACAAGGTGCAGGCCTTGTTGCGCTACGGCGACGACTACACCGGCCCGGCCGAAGGCGCGCTGATCGTGGTGGCCCCCCGCCTGGGCACGGTTTCGCCGTGGGCCTCCAAGGCGACCGATATCGCCCACAACTGCGGCCTGGCCATCAAGCGGGTCGAGCGGGTCACCGAATTCCGTCTCACGCTGAAGAGCGGCCTGCTGGGTGGCGTGAAGGCCTTGAGCGCCGAAGAGCTGCAAGCCGCCGCCGCGTTGCTGCACGACCGCATGACCGAGAGCGTGCTGCTGACGCGTGAAGACGCCGCCCACCTGTTCGACGAACAACCCGGCAAGCCGATGGCGCATGTGGACGTGCTCGGGCAGCGCCGCGCGGCGCTGGAGTCGGCCAACACCGAGTTCGGCCTCGCGCTGAGCGACGACGAGATCGACTACCTCGTCAACGCCTTCACCGCGCTCAAGCGCAACCCGACCGACGTGGAGTTGATGATGTTCGCGCAGGCCAACAGCGAACATTGCCGGCACAAGATCTTCAACGCGCAGTTCACCATCGACGGCGTGGCGCAAGAGAAGTCGATGTTCGGGATGATCCGCAACACGCACACGCTGGC
>JACMKJ010000232.1 GCA_014380155.1 Rhizobacter sp.
CACTGCGGCCTGCTGAGCATGCGCTGCACAAGGCAGCGCGGCGGCCAGCACCGCAGCCCTCAGAAGGCGGGTCATTGCGGCTGGGCAGCCGCGCGCAAGGCCCGTCGCCGCCGGCGAGCGGCCAGCCAAGGCTCGGTCAACATGAAAGCCGCCGTGACGGCATACGAGCCCCAGACATACAGGCCGTAGCCCCCCATGGCAAAAAACTCCGACGCGCTGTTCCAGTTCATGGCTTGGCTCCTGCTTCTTGTCGCGCCACCTGCGCCACCCAATCGGCGTGTTTTTCGCGCTCGAGAATGATGGCGCGCGAACGTGTCAGCACGACGGCAAAGGCGTAGGCCCAGAAGGCCAGCGTCATCAACAGCATGGCGGTGAGCATGGTGGCGGCCATCTTGGGCGCCGCGGTGGCACTGATGGTGGCGCCTTGGTGCAAGGTGTTCCACCACTTCACCGAGAAATAGATGATGGGCACGTTGATGGCGCCGATGAGCGCGACCAGCGCACCCGCGTTGTCGGCACGGCGCGTGTCGTCGATGGCTTCGACCAGCGCGATGTAGCCGAGGTAGAGAAACAGCAGGATCAGCTCGGAGGTGAGCCGCGCATCCCACACCCACCAGGTGCCCCAGGTGGGCTTGCCCCAGAAGGCGCCCGTCCACAGCGCGACGAAGGTGAACATGGCACCGGTGGGTGCAATGGCGCGCGCCACCATCGACGCGAGCCGCGCCTTGAAGGCCCAGCCGATGCCGGCCCAGAAGGCCATCACCAGGTACAGCAGCATCGACATCCATGCGGCCGGCACATGGATGAAGATGATGCGGTACGACTCGCCCTGCGTCGCGTCGGTCGGCGCCACGAAGAAGCCCATGTACAGGCCGATGGCAGTGAGCACGATGGTCGCCACCCAGAACACCGGCGTGAGCCATCCGGCCAGGCGGTAGAAGCGCGAAGGCGCGGCAAAGGTGAACAGCCGCACCGGTGGTGATGAGTTCATGGCGTTGTCTCTCGGTTCATTCTGTGGAAATGCGCAAGGCCGCTGCTGTGGCCCACGGCGCGAGCAAGGTCGTCACGATCAGCAGCGCGCCGAGCAACGAATAGTGGCCCGACGCTGAAATGCCCGACTCCACCGCACCCACCGCGCCGGTGCCGAAGATCAGCGCCGGAATGCACAGCGGCAAGATCAGCAGGATCAACAACACGCCCGCGCTGCGCAGGCCGAGCGTGAGCGCCGCACCCACACCGCCGAGCAGACTGAGGATGGGCGTGCCGAGCAGCAGGCTGAAGGTGAGCGCGGCGATGGCCTCGCCGCTCATGTCGAACAGCAGGCCAAACAGCGGCGCCACCAGGATGAGCGGCAAGCCTGTGAGCAGCCAGTGGGCCAGCGACTTGGCAGCAGCGATCAGCACCGGCGAGTCGCCGCACAGCAGCATCTGCTCCAGCGAGCCATCGGCATGGTCGGCGGCGTAGAGCTGCGTCACCGACAACATCGCCGCCAGCAACGCGCACACCCACACCACGCCGGGGGCGATCTGCCGCAGCATCTGCGCCTCGGGGCCCACGCCGAGCGGGAACAGGCTGACGGCCACGGTGAAGAAGGCGATCGGTAACAGCGCTTCGATGCGGCGGCGCGCGGCCAGGCGCAAGTCTCGGGCGAGTACTGCGGTGAATGCACTCATGCAGCCACCTCATCGAGCTGCACGATCAACGGTACTGGCTCGCTCAACGTGAGCGCCTGGTGGCTGGTCAGTACTACGCTGCCGCCGCGCGCTGCATGCTGCGTCAGCAGGGTGTTCAGGGTGTGGATGCCCTCGGTGTCGAGCGCATCGAAAGGCTCATCAAGAATCCACAACGATGGCGCCACGTCGAGCGCCAGCCGCGCCAGGGCCACACGCCGGTGCTGCCCTTGCGACAGCGTGCGCACAAACGCATCACGCCGGCTGGCCATGCCAAAGAGGCTCAACGCTTCGCCGAGCGCGGCGTCGCTGTCGGCGCGGCCGTGCAAGCGCGCGAGAAAGCGCAGCGACTCCAGCACCGTGAGGTCTTCTTTCAACGCATTCGCATGGGCCACGTAGACCCGCTGCGTGGGCGTGCCGGCCCAGCTCACCTGCCCTGCCTCGGGCGTGGACAAACCTGCGAGCAGCCGCAGCAGGCTGGTCTTGCCGCGACCGTTGGCGCCCCGCAGCCACACCACCTGCCCAGGCTTCACCTCGAACTGCAGGCCCTTGAAGAGAATGCGGTCGCCACGGCGGCAGGCCAGGTCGATGGCGGCAAGTGAGGGCAAGGCTGAGGTCAACACGGTGCGAGGGTGGCTTCCAACCCCGCATTGTCTGTCAGCGAAGTACCATGGCCCACACTCCCCGGAACACCCCATGAACAAAGACCTGCTGCAAGCCGCTGGCGCCATCACCGCCGCCCTCATCACCAACCCGTCGCCGGGCGTGTCGCGCTCCAAGCTGAGCGACGTGGGCACCTTGTTTGCCAACGTCTACATCGAGCTCGAGAAGTCGCAAGGCATCGTCGACAAGCTGCGCGCACAAGGGGCAACGCCCGCACCTTGAGCAAGTCGCCTTATGTCGTGGCCGTGCGAGCGCTGTGCGAGTTCACGGCGAAGGCGGGCGACCTCGATCTGCGCTTCACGCCCGCGCCCACCGCGCAAGAGGGCCAGATGGGCCACGCCGTGGTGGCCGCGCGCCGCAAGGGCGAGCGCTACCAGAGCGAGCTGAGCCTGGCCGGCGACTACAAGGCCTTGAGCGTGCGGGGCCGTGCCGACGGCTATGACGCGTCGCTGAACCGGCTCGAAGAAGTCAAGACCCACCGCGGTGACCTGGCCCGCTTGCCCGACAACCACCGAGTGCTGCACTGGGCGCAGGCCAAGGTCTATGGCTGGCTGTTGTGCCATCAGCTGGGCTTGGGCGAGATGCAGATCGCGCTCGTCTACTTCGACATCGTCACGCAGCAAGAAACCCTGCTCTGCGAAACCCACAGCGCGCAGGCTCTGCAACAGCACTTCGAGACGCAGTGCGAGCGTTTCCTGCAGTGGGCCGAGCAGGAGCTGGCGCACCGCGCGCAGCGTGATGCGGCACTCACGGCGCTGCGCTTTCCGCACGAGTCGTTTCGCACCGGGCAACGCGAGCTGGCCGAGGCGGTCTACAAGGCCGCAAGCCACGGCCGCTGCCTGATGGCGCAGGCGCCCACCGGCATTGGCAAGACGGTGGGCACGCTGTTCCCCTTGCTCAAGGCCGCGCCGGCCCAGGGGCTGGACAAGATTTTTTTCCTCACTGCCAAGGGCTCGGGGCGCCAACTGGCGCTCGACGCCACCGAGCTCATCCAGGCCGGCCAAACCGACCTGCGCGTGCTGGAGCTGGTGGCGCGCGACAAGGCCTGCGAGCACCCCAACAAGGCCTGCCACGGCGAATCGTGCCCACTCGCCAAGGGCTTCTACGACCGCCTGCCCGCCGCGCGCTCTGCAGCGCTGGAACACAAGACGCTCGACAAGGCTGCGCTGCGCGAGGTGGCGCTCGCCCACCAGGTCTGCCCCTACTACCTGAGCCAGGAGCTGGTGCGCTGGTGCGACGTGATCGTGGGTGACTACAACTACTACTTCGACCTGAGCGCACTGCTGCACAGCCTCACGCAGGTGAACCAGTGGCGCGTGAGTGTGCTGGTCGACGAGGCGCACAACCTCGTCGAGCGCGCCCGCAAGATGTATTCGGCCGAGTTGGACCAGGCCGACTTCAAGGCCTTGCGCAAGACCGCGCCGCCCGCCCTCAAGCCGTCACTCGACAAGCTGAACCGCGCCTGGAACGCTTCATACCAAGCGCAGACCGAGCCATACCAAGTGCACGCCGGCGTGCCCGAGGCGTTCAGCAACGCCTTGCAAAAAGCGGTGGCCGCCATCACCGACCACCTGACCGAGCACCCCACCGAGGTCAACCCGGCCCTGCAGCGCTGCTATTTCGACGCGCTGCATTTTTCACGCGTGCTGGAGCTGTTCGACGAACACTCGCTGTTCGACGTGAGCCTGGCCGCCCCGCGCAGCGCCCTGCTCTGCCTGCGCAACGTGGTGCCGGCGCCGTTTCTCAAACCGCGCCTCGAGGCGGCACGTTCAGTGGCGCTTTTCTCAGCCACGCTGAGCCCGCGTCAGTTTTATGCCGACACCCTCGGCCTGCCCGACAACACTGCCTGGGTCGACGTGCCCACGCCCTTCTCGCCCGAGCAGCTGAGGGTGCGCCTGGCCGGCCACATCTCCACCCGCTTCCAGCACCGCGATGCCTCGCTCGCGCCCATTGCCGAACTGATGGCCGAGCAGTACGCAGCGCAGCCCGGCAACTACCTCGCGTTTTTCAGCAGCTTCGACTATCTGCAGAAGGTGCTGGTGCTGTTTCGCGATCAGGCACCGCTGGTGCCGGTGTGGGAACAATCGCGCGGCATGGACGAAGCCGCCCGCGAACAGTTTCTGGCGCGCTTCACCCCCGACAGCCAGGGCATCGGCTTTGCCGTGCTCGGCGGCTCGTTTGCCGAAGGCATCGACCTGCCCGGGCGGCGGCTCATCGGTGCCTTCATCGCCACCCTGGGCCTGCCGCAGTTCAACCCCGTCAACGAGCACATGAAGCAGCGCCTGGGCGAACGTTTTGGCGAGGCGCAAGGCTACGACTACGCCTACCTCTACCCCGGTCTGCAAAAGGTGGTGCAAGCGGCGGGCCGGGTGATCCGCACTCCTGCAGACCAGGGCGTGATCTGCCTGATCGACGACCGTTTTGCCTCGGCCAAGGTGCGCCGTCTGCTGCCCGCGTGGTGGCGGGTCTCGACAATTGGCACCGATCCACCCATCAACTCGCGCCTGTAACAGATTGCGCTTCAGCTAAGGTGCGCGAACATCAAGGCCCGCAGGCCCAAGGAGACATCCCCGTGGTATCGCTCTTCGCCTTCGTCGTGACGGCCTATGGCATGAACCCTTATCTGGTCGCGAGCTTCAACTCGGGCCTGGCCTGCGAGGCCGCCAAGTCGGCGCTCATCTCGGCTGCACTCGAACAAAGCGTGGCCGGCACCAGCACCTATGCAATGGCGCCCAAGACGCTCCGGTGCATCGGCACCCCCGGTCTGCTGGCCGGCGGAGCGCGCCCGCC
>JACMKJ010000233.1 GCA_014380155.1 Rhizobacter sp.
GCGGCCGGGTCGCAGGCGTCCAAACTGCCGCTGTTCCCTGACGATCCGCGCGTATTCGATTCGACCGGCGCCCTGGAACTGCGCCAGCTGCCGAAGAAACTGCTGATCGTCGGCGGCGGCATCATCGGCCTGGAAATGGGCACGGTCTACAGCAGCCTCGGTGCGCGCCTCGACGTGGTCGAGATGATGGACTCGCTGATGCTCGGCGCCGACCGCGACCTGGTCAAGGTGTGGCAGAAGATGAACGCGCCGCGCTTCGACAACATCATGCTCAAGACCAAGACGGTCGGGGCCGAGGCCACCAAGAAGGGCATCCTGGTGAAGTTCGAAGGCGAGGGTGCACCCAAAGAGCCGCAGCTCTACGACATGGTGTTGCAGGCCGTGGGCCGTGTGCCCAACGGCAAGCGCATCGGCGCCGACAAGGCGGGTGTGGTGGTGGGCGAGCGCGGCTTCATCCCGGTCGACATCCAGATGCGAACCAACGTGCCGCACATCTTTGCGATTGGTGACATCGTCGGCCAGCCGATGCTGGCGCACAAGGCGACACACGAGGGCCATGTGGCGGCGGAGGTGGCAGCCGGTGACTCACACGCCGCCTTCGACGCGCGCGTGATCCCGAGCGTGGCCTACACCGACCCCGAGGTGGCCTGGGTCGGCGTGACGGAAGACGACGCCAAGGCCAAGGGCCTGAAGGTGAAGAAAGGCCTGTTCCCCTGGAACGCCTCGGGCCGCGCCATCGCCAACAACCGCGACGAAGGTTTCACCAAGCTGCTGTTCGACGAAGAGACGCACCGCATCGTCGGCGGCGGCATCGTCGGCACGCATGCGGGCGACATGATCGGCGAGATTGCGCTGGCCATCGAGATGGGCGCCGACGCAGTCGACATCGGCAAGACCATTCACCCGCACCCGACGCTGGGTGAAAGCATCGGGCTGGCAGCCGAGGCTTTTGAAGGAGCTTGCACCGACTTGCCGCCTGTCAAGCGTTGACGAGGCGACACCCATGAAAAACGGCACCCCAGGGTGCCGTTTTCGATGCGGGTCACCAAGCGGCTAGCGGTTGCTTTCCTTGACGATGAACCACTGGCCGTCGATCCTTTGCCAGGTCAGCGTCTTGATGCCCACGTCGTTGAAGTCGGCCGAGCGGTACGTCTGTTTGAAGCTGGTTTCCACCCGGTCGGCAGCAACCGTGTTGGTCAGAATCTCCTCGACCTTCACGATGATCGAGCCCTTCTTGCTGACCAGGGCGCTGCGCTTGGCTTTCCAGGCGTTGGTGTTGCCCAGTGTCGAGCTGAACCCTGGCGAGTAGAAGCTCAGGTAGCGCGCCACGTCCTTGGCTTCCCAGGCGGCGGCCCAGTCGTTGAGGCGGCGCACCGTCAAGCCAGCCGGGGTGTTGTCGGCGGGCGAGTCCGGCGTGCGCACTGTGGGTGACACCTCAGGCGCAGCCAGCGGCAGGCTGCGTGAAGTGGGCGCCGTCGGGGTGTTTTGGTTCAGGCCGGCAGCGCGCTTGTTCAGCGCTTCGATGTCGATGTTTTCCATCGCGATCGCGACATCGGGGCAGCGGGCGGGCCCGTCTTCGCCAATCGCCCATTGTTCGGATTCGGCCGGCGCTTCGGGGGCGCCGTCACCACGCGTCAGACCCAGCTGCAGGCCCAGGCGGTTGACGGCGGCTTGCGTGCGGGCGTAGGCGATGCCGAGGTCGTATTCGGCGTTGGCGTAGGAGCGCTTCGCGGTGTAGAGCTCGTTTTCGGAGTTGAGCAAGTCGAGCAGGCTGCGCTGGCCGATGTCGAACTGCTGGCGGTAGGCGTCACGCGCCTTCTCGATGGCCAGCGTGTTGCGGTCGAGGTACAGCAGCTGGTCGGTCAGCTTGCGGGTGTCGTTGTAGGCAATGGCCACCACCTGGCGCGCATCGCGGCAGGCCTTGTCGCGCATGTCGGCCGCCTGGTTCACCAGATTGACCTGCTGGCGGATGCGCGCGCGGTCGGCGCCGCCGTTGAAGAGGTTCCAGTTCAGCACGATCTCGGCCGAGCTGTCGCGCGATTGGTCACGCACACCGTCGAAGTTCTTGCCGCCACCCGAGCGCACGCGGGCTTCGACCGTGGGTTGGTAGGCCGACTCGCGCACCGAGGCCAGGGCCCGTGCCGAGCGCAGCATCTCGACGCTGGCGCTGATGGCGGCACTGCGGCGCACCGCTTCGGTCGAGGCATCGGTGGCGTTGGTGGGCACGCCTTGTTTGAACAAGGCAGGCAGGGGCAGCCCTTTGGGCGGCGCTTCGCCAACGATGCGCTGGTAGCGCGCCGACACGTCGTGCAGGTTGGCCACTTCGGTACTCAGGTTCGACTCGGCCAGGGCCAGGCGGGCGCCGGCTTGTTCGAGGTCGACTCCACGGCCCACGCCGGCCTTGAATCGCGACTGGATCTGGTTGAACGCGCTCTTGTGCTGCACGTAGCTGTCTTCGGCCAGCTGCACGAGGCGGCGGTAGCGCAGTACGTCGTAATAGGCGCGGGTGGTTTCGAGCGCGGTTTGTTCGGTGACGTCGAGCACTTCGAAGTAGCGCGCGAGCTTTTCGTGGCCCAGGCGTCCGACTTCATTTTGAGTGGCCAGGCCGTCCCACAGAAGTTGGCTGAGCGACAGGGCCGCGCCGCTGCGATTGAGCGATTGTGTTTCGGGTATGCGGGTGCTGAGCGTGTCTCGGTCACGGCCGACCGATGCGCTCAGGTCCAGGCGCGGGTAGTAGCCACCACGTGCCACCGCCACGGCGTCTGCCGCAGCCCGGTAGGCATTGAAGCGTGCGGTGACCTCGGGGTTGGCGCTGATCGCCTTCTGTGCCGCCGCTTTCAAGGCCTCGTTGCTTTGTGCGCCAGCGCTTGCGGCAAACAGCAAGGCAGTTGCAGCAAACAAGGCTTGGGGCTTGAAACGCATTCGATCGGGGCTTTCTTGATTCACCTGCAAGACATAGTGAGGGGTTCCTTCACTGCGCCGCGAGTTTAGCCGCCACCCCCGGTCGGGCGGCCCCCCTGTCCGCATGAACGGCTGGGACTATTTCACGCATGCCTTGACGGCGTGGTCGTTTATGCATCAGAAGCTTGTTTGACGAATGCGACCGCTGCCCCAGCGCATGGCGCTCGAAGGCCTCAAGTCACCTGCGCGGGTGACGACAACATGGCGTTGACCCCCAGGATGCCAGGTGCCCGACGCTTCCCCGATACAAGCTCCCCAAGGCCACGCGCCCTCGCGCGGAGCTTCGGTGCGCCTTCGGGGCCTGATCTGGCTGCTGGTGCTGGCCCTGCTGTACCCGGTCATGCCCTCACAGGCATGGGACGCCGAGCGCATGCTGGCCGTGGCGCGCAAGTTGTCGCCCCGCGCGGCGAACGGCGTACAGGCCTTGCAGCCGTTGCTGACCCAGGGGTTGGGCCAGAACGAGCTCGGCCAGCTGCAGGCCATCAACCAGTTCTTCAACCAGCGCATCGTGTTTCGCGACGACACCGAGGTCTGGGCCCAGATCGACCATTGGGCCAGCCCGCTCGAGACGCTGGACAAGGGCCAAGGCGATTGTGAGGACTACGCCATCGCCAAATACTTCAGCCTGCTCGCGATGGGCATGCCGGTGTCCAAACTGAGGCTTGTCTACGTGCGCGCCCAGATTGGCGGGCCGAATGGCGCCGTGCAGGCCCACATGGTGCTGGCCTACTATGCGGCGGCCGGTGCCGAGCCGATGATTCTGGACAACCTGATCACCGACGTGCGGCCCGCGTCGCGCAGGCCAGACCTGGTGCCGGTGTTCAGCTTCAACAGCGAAGGCTTGTGGCAAGGTGTGGGACCACAGGCGGAGGGTGACCCCACGGCGCGCTTGTCGCGTTGGCGGGAAGTGCTTGCGAAGGCGCGTGCGGAAGGGTTCCAATGATCTGCCTACAAACCGGGGAGAGGGCATGTCGCTGATTCGTCAGATCTGGATGTTGTTGTTGGGCACGGTTCTGCTGGCGTTTGCCGGCAGCGTGACGGTGGCGGTGGAGTCGGCGCGCGGCTACCTGCAGACCCAGCTGCGTTTGAAGAACGCCGACAACGCCACCTCGCTGGCGCTTGCACTTTCGCAGCAAAAGGGCGACCGCGAGCTGATGGGCCTGTTGATGTCAGCCCAGTTCGACACCGGCTTCTACCGGCGCATCCGCTTCACCGCCGCCGATGGCAGCGTGCCGTTTGTGCGCGAGGCCCAGGCCACCGAATCGTCTGCCCCCGCCTGGTTCGTGAGCCTGGCGCCGATCGAGAGCGAGCCTGGCGTGGCTCAGGTGTCAGATGGCTGGAGAGCGCTGGGCAAGGTCGAGGTGGTGAGCCACACCTTCTTTGCGCACGACGAGCTGTGGGGCGGCAGCCTGCGCTCAGCCTTGGCGCTCGGCATCGTCGGCTTGATCGCAGGCGGTGTGGGCACGCTGGTGGTGGCGCGCATCCGCAAGCCGCTCGACTCCACGGTGGAGCAGGCGCATGCGCTGGTGGCCGGTGAGTTCAAGACCGTGCCCGAGCCGCGTGTGCCCGAACTGCAACGCCTCACACGCGCCATGAACACCATGGTTAACCGCCTGCGCGTCACCTTCCAGGCGCAGGCCGAGCAGCTCGACACCTTGCACAAGCAGGCCAATTGCGACCGCCTCACCGGCGTGTCGAACCGGGCCCATTTTCTGGGGCAGCTGTCGGCGGCCTTGCAGCGCGAAGACGGCACGGCCGAAGGCGGCCTGGTGCTGCTGCGTGTGCTCGACCTGACGGGCATCAACCGCCACCTTGGGCACGCCGGGGCCGACCGTGTCATCACCACCATCGCACAAGCCTTGCGGCCGTATTCGGAGCGGGCCAAGGGCTGTTTCCTCGGCCGCTTGAACGGCTCGGACTTTGCGCTGTGCCTGCCGGTGCCCGGTGTGGCGCGCGAGACGGCGCAGGCCTTGTCGGATGCGCTCGCCGTGGTGCTGCCCAGCCTGGGGGGTGGTGCGGGGGTCTGTATGGGCGCGATCGAACTGCGGCGCGACATGACACCCGGCCAGGTGATGAGCGCGGCTGACGCAGCATTGGCCCGCGCCGAAGCGCGTGGCCCGTTCACGGTGGAGCTTGGCAACGAGCCGGCCAACAGCGTGGCCATGCTGGGCGAGGGCGCCTGGCGCCAGCGCATCCGCGAGGCGCTGGTGCAAGGGCGTGTGCACCTGGTGAGCTTTCCCGTGGTGAACGCACGCCGTGACGTGATCCACCTCGAATGCCCGCTGCGCCTGCAGCTCGAAGAACAAGGCGCCTTCGAGCCCGCCGCCCGCTGGCTGCCGCTGGCCATGCGCAGCAAGCTCACCGTCGACATCGACGAACGTGCGCTCGCCCTGGCCTTGGCCGAAGCGGGCGGCGATGGGCAGGCGCGCTGCGTCAACCTCTCGCCGGCCTCGCTCACCGACAGTGGTTTTGCGTCTCGTTTGCGTGCGTTGCTCTGGGACTCACCGCGTGTGGCGCGCCTGATCTGGCTGGAGGTGGCCGAAAGCGCTGCCGTCGAGCACTTTGATCTGCTGCAGGAGCTGAGCCGCCAACTGCGCCCGACCGGCGTGCGCCTGGGGCTCGAGCACGCGGGCGAACGGCTCGGGCTGATCCCACGTCTGTTCGAAGCCGGGCTCGATTACGTGAAGCTCGACGCCGCCATGGTGTCGGGTGTGGGGACCGACGAGCACCGAGCGACGTTTGTGCGCGGCACGGTGACTTTGTTGCATGGCTTGTCGTTGCAGGTGTATGCGGAGGGTGTGGCCGATGCCGCTGATGCGAAGGTCTTGTGGGAGTGCGGCATCGATGGGGCTACTGGGCCTTGGATCAGTGCGCAGCAGGGGGCGGTGCCGGGCTGAGTTCGCTGAGGGTTTGCCTCGCCCCGCCTCGCACCGGCCGTTCGGGCTGAGGTATCGAAGCCTTGTGCTTGTGGCGCTTCGCGATGGTGTTTCTTCCCACTGAGTGAGACCGCGTCGGGAAGTCGTCCCGACAGCCGACTTACTTGTTCTTTGCTTCGCCAAAGAAAAGCAGGCAAAAGAAAGGCGACCCTACTCGTCGGTCGGCCCAGGGCTGCGCGTGCAGCCCCAAAGCCCTGCGCTGCTCGACGACTCACCAAGGGGACCCAAGAGCAATACGGTCGTTGCTTCGCAACATCCCTGTCTACGCCTCGCTTCGCATCGGCGCGGCGAAGCCAGCCCATCAAGCCGAGCGAAGCGAGGCCGGCTGGCGTTGTCTCCCCCTTCGGACGAGCTGAGCAGCACAGGGCTTTGCGTGGCGCGCGCAGCGCGCATCAACAACTAGCTTAGGGCGGTTGTCTGAACGCAGCGGCCAAAGGCCGCGTAGTGAGTTCTGCCCGACCCGCAAAGACCGAGCAGCGCAAGGCAGCCCTCGCAACGCGAGGGCCGAGTCGGCAGGGGTCGCTTCTTTGCCTCCTTTCTTGACGCCACAAGAAAGGAGGTCGGCCGCCGGGCCGAACTCCCGGCGCGGCCTCACGCAGTGAACAAGATCACCACGCGATTAGCGAGGAGGACCCATCAGCTCCCGTCAACAATCAACTTCGACTTACTCAGCAAGTCCTGAATGATTTGCTGGTCGGTATTGAATGCCCCCGCCGATGTCAGGTCCACCCCTTGCAGCGTGATCGACTGGTCGGTTGCCCCGGCGTTGAAGCCGCCCGAATAAGCCCCGCTGCTGCTGATCTGGATCGTGGTGTTGCCACCGCTCACCGTGAAGTGCAGGTAGTTGGCCAGGTTGCCGGCATTGCCCGACACGCTGGCCTCGCCTTGCAACAGGTCGCGCAGGTCGAGCACGTCGCCGCCGGCGGCCGGGGTGGCGTTGTTGAAGTCGGTGACGATGTCCGACGCCGGTGTGCCAACCGCGCCTCGGTCGGCGAGCTCCCAGCGGAACACGTCGGCCCCGGCGTCGCCGCGGAGCACGTCGTTGCCCGCGCCGCCCACCAGGATGTCGTTGCCGGCC
>JACMKJ010000234.1 GCA_014380155.1 Rhizobacter sp.
GCGGGCGCCGTGGTGAGCAGTGTGGGCGGCGGTGTCTTCAACACCGGCGGCTGCACGGGCGGTGGCGGCGGGGCGGGGGGCGCGGGCGGCGCCAGCAGGTCAACAAAGATCGGCGCCGCCTCGACCACCGCTTGACGCACGGCTGGCACCTGCAGCACGCCCCAGATCGCGCCGATGTGGGCGAGCGCAATGGCGCACACAACAGCTCGGTACTGCGCCTTGCTCAGCCCATCTGCAGCCAAGGGCCTGGGCCGCCGGTGCACTGCCAGGGCAGGCGAGAAAAGTGCGGCGTTGAGAGGCGGAGTTGCAGACATCGGGAGCCGCCTCGGGGCCGAGGTGGGTAAAGCAAAGTTGCGCGAAGTTTAGCACTAACGAGAACGATTCGCATTTGTGTTTGTGTTGGCGCTCATGGCTGCTTTTCGAGCGCCCAAAAAAGGGCCGCACAAGGCGGCCCGTGGTGATCAAGAGAAATCAAATGTTGGCAAACAGGTGCTCGGGTCCTCAGTGAACCACCAGCACCTGAGCTTCCTTGCCCGCGTTGCGGCGCATCATCACCAGGAAGCCGGTTTGTGACGGCGACGCCGTTGCACCACCCGGCACCGCCAGCGTGTCGACCCGCGCCAGGCGCAACGGCCGCACGACGCCACTGCTGTCGCCCGACACTGCATAACGCGGTGTGGCCGGCGTGAAGCTCATGTCGAGGATCGTGTCGGTCGTGGTGCCGCTGAAGTAGTTGTCGAACGCGAAGGCCGAGAAGTTCAGCATCGTCGTGGCCGGCACATTCAGCACCGCCAGTGGCAGGCTGAAGATGGTGTTGCCCGAGTTGAGGTCGGCATCGAGGTAGTAGTAAGGCGTCGTGAGGCCGGTCGCCAGGTTGGCCACGTACACCAGGCTGATGCCGGTGGCGGCGAAGCCGGTCTGCTCCTGGTTGTAGACCGCGTAGTCGAACACCCCGTCGGCATTGGTGTCGATGTCGATCTCGAACCCACCCGGGTAGGTCGGGTGCGCACGCCGCCCGAAGGTGTTGATGGCGAATTGCAGCGCCCCTTCTGTGGGCAGGTAACGCACACCCACGGCACGCATGTCGATCACCGCGAGGTTGTCGCCCGGTCCGGGCAACTCGTTCGGCGGGACCTTGGTGCTGGTGCCGGTGAGGGCGAACACATCGAACTCGCTTTCGGCCAGGCCGGCGTTGGCAAACAGGATGATGCCGCCCGGCCAGTTGCTGCGCTGTGCCAGCAGAGCGCCGGCTTCGGCCGCCTTGCGCGGCAGGATGTGCCACGGCACGCTCAGCACCTCGGGCCCTGCGGTCAGCGTGAGGTAGCCGTCGTACTCGGGGCCGTCGAGCAGGTCGCCACGGCCGCCGAGTGCGCCGCCATCGAGCGTCCAGTCGGGCAGGCGGCGTGGGTCGACGCGCAGCTTCACCGTGATGGTGGCGCGGCTGTTGGGCCCGACCTTCACGCTGTTCGGCGCGATGACAGAGACCGCACCGCTGGCTTCGTCATCGGCATAGCGGAAGCTCTTGCGGATGTTGAAGGTCTTGGCCTGGTTGCCCAGGTTTTCAACCACCAGGCGCTTCTCGTACTCGGCAAAGCCGCTCACTTCCCTGGCACCGAACGACAAGGCAGCCGAGAGGTCTTCCTTGTTGTAGGCCACCGAGTTCAAGGCCAGTGCCGAGCGAACGCGCACCTCGCCCGCGCCGATGCGCGTGATCGGCGCAAGCCGGCCAGGCAGCAGCGCCCCGTTGGTGTAGACGTTGGTCGTGGCGCTGTTCATCAGCATCGACTTGATCTGCAGCGGCGTGCGGTTCGGGAAGGCCTGGATCAGCAGGGCCGCCGAGCCGGCGATCATCGGCGTGGCACCCGAGGTGCCGCCGAAACTCTCTTCACCCGTAGCGCTGCCGGCCACTGCCGACACCGATGCGCCCGGCGCACCGATCTCGGGCTTGATGGTCTGGAAGCTCATGCTCGGACCACGCGCCGAGGTGCTCGCCATGCTGCCGACCAGCGACAACAAGGTGGCGTCGGACACCGTCACGTTGACCGGCGCGCCGATGTTCGCCCTGATGGCGAGCGACAGCGACTGCTGGATCACGATGGTCGGCGGGAAGTTGGTGCCGCCGCCGTAGCTGAACGACACCGCGTCGCCCGGGGCGATCAGGCCGAGCAGCACACCCGCCGCACCGGCCGCACCGGCCCGGTCGACCTTGAGGCTGATCGAGCACACGCCACGGTCGATCAGCGCGATCTTGCCGGCCACGTCGGGCAGCGGTGGGCCGCCGGGGCAGGCCGTGCCCACGTGCACCACTTCGCCGCTGAAGCCGGCGCCAATGGGCGCCCAGTCGACGGTGGCGGTGTTGCGGTACACGCCGGCAATCGCGGCCGGCGAGTTGACCTGCACGCCATAGTTGGCAGCGCTAGGCACCGAGGTCTGCGCGACGGCGATCACCCCGGGGGCAATCGACGGCGAGCTCACGACGTAGGGCAGGTTGGCGCTGTTGCCTGCGGCGGCGGCAACCACCACGCCCAGGTTGACGGCGTTCGACAAGGCGAGCGTGGAGTCGTCTTCGATCTGGCCGTAGCTGGAGCCCAGCGACAGGTTCATCACGTCAACGGCGTCGGAGGGGTCACCGTCGCCGTTGGGGTCGACGGCGTAGTCGATGCCCCTCAGGATGGCAATGCCGTTGCAGCTGGTGGCCACCGCACTGCACACCTTCACGGCAACAATTTGCGACCCCGGCGCCACACCTTTGTGCACGCCGTCGAGGCTCTTGCCGCCGATGATGTCGGCCACATGGGTGCCGTGGCCCTGAAAGTCGATCGGGTTCGGGTCTTCGGTGCGCTCAGCGTTGGGCCAGGCTTCACCCACGAAGTCAAACCCGGCCACCACCTTGGCCGTGGGGAACACGGTCGGGTCGATGGTGGTGTTGCGAGGGTCGGCGGTGTCGGTGCCGAAGGCGGCCTCATAGGCCGCTGGCGTACCGGCGCCACCCAGGTTGCGGTGGGTGTAGTCGACGCCGGAGTCGAGCACGGCCACACGCACGCCGGTGCCGTCGAAGCCGGCCTGCTGCACGGCGGTGGCGCCGATGTAGGGCACGGTTTCGCTCAGGCTCATCTCGTGGTGCACCACGCGGCGCACCTTGATCACGCCCGGCAAGGCGGCAATGGCCGCCAGGCGGCTGGCATCGACACGCACCGCAATGGCGTTGTGCGCCATGTTCACGCGGCCGAGCTCGACGGCGCCGAGGCTGGACAAGCGGCTGGCCGCGGCGTTCTGCCGCGACATCACGCTGCTGCGGTGCGAGCGCAAGGCATCGCGCAAACCCTGCGGCGCGTTGCGCAGGGTGCGCAGCGACTGCGTTTGTTCACGGTCACCGGTGACCAGCGTGCTGGCGGCAAGCGTGTTGGCCGCGGCCGCCACGGACGGCTCGGACAAGGTCACCCACACCTCGACCGGGCCGGTGGCGCGCGCCAGCTGTTTGTCGAGCACGCCCGAGACAGCAGCGCCCGGCAAGGCCAACGATCCAGCACTTCGGCTGCTGGGGTCGGCAAGAGGCGCCTTGTCGGCGTCGGACTCGGCGGGGCCACTGCCCCCACCACCGCCGCAAGCGGCCAGTACCAGCGTGGCCGACACGGCCAGAGCTGTTTTCCAGGAAGACAACTTGAACACGAGACACTCCTTTTGGGGCAAGTCCACCCGAGTCAGCAAGAGCCGAGCCGGGACAGTCCGAGCGCGGATAAACGCAACGGCGCTGAGCGTGGGGTTAGGGGAGAGCGCATGCTGAGTGGTCGGCTTTGTACCCGTCAAGCGAAGTTGCCCCCCTATCACTAGGGGGCTGGGGGAACCCTAGGCCCCGAAAGCGATCAGGTGGTGCGCACTCGCTTGCAGGCCGGCCGCATGCCGCTATGCTCGCGGCATGGTCAAGATACTCATTCGCTGGTTGTTGCTCGCCGCCGCCTTGTTGTTGGTGGCTCACCTCTACTCGGGCGTCTCGGTCACGAGCTTCACCTCGGCCATGATCGCGGCCCTGGTGCTGGGCCTGCTCAACGCCCTGCTGCGCCCGTTGCTGGTGCTGCTGACGCTGCCGGTGACGGTGCTGACGCTGGGCTTGTTTCTCTTCGTCATCAACGCGCTGATGTTCTATTTCGCCGCCTCGCTGCTGTCGGGTCTGGCAGTCGCGAGCTTCGGCGCAGCGCTGATCGGCTCGCTGATCTACAGCCTGTGCGGCATGGTCATCGACGCGGCACTTGAGCGATTGTTCAAGAGTTAGCTACTTCAGCATCGATTTGATGCCGCGCACGGCTTGGCGGATGCGCGATTCGTTTTCGATCAAGGCGAAGCGCACGTGGTCGTCGCCGTGATCGCCGAAGCCGATGCCGGGTGACACGCTGACCTTGGCCTTGTCCAGCAGCAGCTTGGCAAACTCGAGCGAGCCCAGCGCGCGATAACGCTCGGGGATCTGCGCCCAGATGTACATCGAGGCCTTCGGGGTCTCGACCATCCAACCGGCTTCGTGCAAGCCTTTCACCAGCACGTCGCGCCGCCGCTGGTACTGCGCGGCGATGTCTTTCACGCACTGCTGGTCGCCTTCCAGTGCCGCAATGGCCGCCACCTGCAACGGTGTGAAAGTGCCGTAGTCGTGGTAACTCTTGATGCGCGCCAGCGCCGCCACCAGCTCGCGGTTGCCCACCATGAAGCCCACCCGCCAGCCCGCCATGTTGTAGCTCTTGCTAAGCGTGAAGAACTCGACTGCGATGTCCTTCGCGCCCGGCACCTGCATGATCGACGGCGCTTTCCAGCCGTCGAACACGATGTCGGCATAGGCCAGATCGTGCACCACGAAGATGTCGTGCTTGCGTGCGAGCGCGATCACTCGCTCGAAGAAGTCGAGCTCCACACACTGCGCGGTCGGGTTGCTCGGGAAGCCCAGCACCATCATCTTGGGCTTGGGGTAGCTGCCACGTATGGCGCGCTCCAGCTCGGCAAAAAAATCGACGCCGGGCACCAGCGGCACCGAGCGGATGTCGGCCCCCGCGATCACCGCACCATAAATGTGGATCGGGTAGCTCGGATCGGGCACCAACACGGTGTCACCACGGTCGAGCGTGGCGAGCATCAGGTGCGCCAGGCCTTCTTTCGAGCCGATGGTGACGATGGCCTCGCTGTCAGGGTCGATCTCCACGTCGTACCGATCACGGTACCAGTGTGAGATGGCGCGGCGCAGGCGCGGGATGCCTTTGCTCGCCGAGTAGCCATGGGTGTCGGGCCGTTGTGCCACTTCGGTGAGCTTGGCGACGATGTGCGGCGGTGTGGCCCCATCGGGGTTGCCCATGCTCATGTCGATGATGTCTTCGCCGCGGCGGCGCGCGGCGAGCTTGAGCTCGGCGGTGATGTTGAAGACGTAGGGAGGGAGGCGGTCGATGCGCGCAAAGCGGCGCTTGCCTGCAGATGAGGACATGGGGAAGAACTTTCACGTGAGCGCCCGGAACCGTCCGAGCGACGTACCCCGCAAGACGCAGGGCTGGCGCGATGTTATCGCGGCGTTGGCGCTGTTCGCTGCGCCATCTTCACCCCCGCGCCACGCACTTCGAATCGCACGGTTTGCAGCACCCGCCCGTCTCGCGCCACCAGGCTCAACGTGTGTTGCCCCGGCCAGGGCGCCCACTTCAAGCGCTCGCCCTGCCCCACTCGTTTGCCGTCGAGCATCCACACGCCGCGTTCGCCTTCGAAAGAGATGGCTTGGGCGCGTGGCGGCATGTCGGGGTCGAGCGCAAACACGCTGCCATCGCGTGGGCTGGTGATGCCGAAGCGTCGCGCTGCCTGCATCTGCGCGCTGCCTTTCCAACTGGCCTGCGTGGTGCCTGCAAGAAACAGCTCATCGCGGTGCGGCTCGCGACCTGCAGAGTCGAACTGCACCCGGTCACGCACCACGCCACTCGGCATCAACGGCCGCTTCGAAGGCTGGCCTTGGTGCAGATGCCGCACCAGCGCTTGCCACACCGGCGCGGCACCACTCACACCGCTCACACCGTGCATGGCTTGGCCGCTCGCATTGCCCACCCACACGCCCACGGTGTAGCGGTCGGTGAATCCGATGCACCAGTTGTCGCGCATGTCCTTGCTGGTGCCGGTTTTCACCGCCGCGAAGCCGGGGGTCACGAGCGCGCTGTCGAGGCCGAAGGTGAGCACGCGCGCGGCGTTGTCGGCCAGGATGTCGGCCACCAGGTAGCTCGCTGCCGCATCGGCCACACGTACCGGCTTGGGCTGCGCGGGTGAAGGGCGCAGCGCCACCGGTGTAAGCACACCGCCGTTGGCCAGGCTGCGGTAGGCGTTGGTCAATGCAAGCAGCGTCACGTCGGCGCCACCGAGCGCGAGCGCGTGGCCGTAATAACCGCCCGACTCGGAGAGTGACAAACCCAGCGCGTTCAAACGCGCCAGCACCGCATCGGGCCCGAGCATCGCGCCGACCCGCACAGCCGGCACGTTGAGGCTCGCGCCGAGGGCGCTGCGTGCACTGACCCAGCCCTTGAAAGACTTGTCGTAGTTCTGCGGCAGGTACAAACCATTGCCGGTGTTGAGCTGCGCCGGTGAATCGTCGAGCAAGCTGGCCGGGGTGATGAGGCGGCGCTCGAAGGCAAGGCCATAGATGAAAGGTTTGAGCGTGGAGCCGGGTTGGCGGCGTGCGAGCACACCATCGACCTCGGCCGCATCCGACAAGCTGCCACTGGAGCCGACCCAGGCGCGCACTTCGCCGCTGGCGTTGTCGAGCACGACGATGGCGCCGTCTTCGACGTTGCGCCCGTTCAGCTCGGCGAGCTGGCGGAGCAGCGTGTGGGTGGCAAAACGTTGCACACGCGCGTCGAGCGTGGTGGGCTGGAGTGGTGCGTTCGTCGGCGCGAGTTGCCGCGCAAAGTGCGGCGCCAGTTGTTCACCCAGCGGCATGCCGCCACGCCGGTTGAGCGCGCTGTGTGCCAGGCCGGTGACCCCTTCGCAGGCCAGCTGCTGCAGCTTCAACACACCACAGGCGCGCTGCGCCACGCTGTCGGCGCTGGCGTTGGGGCCGCGCAGCAAGGCCGCGGCGATGGCGGCTTCGTGCGCATCGAGCCCGCTCGGGTGTTTGGCGAACAGGGTCTGTGACAGCGCGTTGATGCCGACCAGCTCGCCACGAAACGGCACATGGTTGAGGTAGGCCTCGAGGATCTCGCTCTTCTTCCAACGCGCGTCGAGGCGCGAGGCCGTGAAGGCCTGGCTCACTTTCTGCGCAACGCTGCGCCCACCGGCGGGGCGCGCGAGATCGTCGTCGAGCAACCCGGCCAACTGCATGCTCAGCGTAGAGGCGCCGCGTGTGCGCGTGTTCCACAGATTGGCCCAGGCACTTTGCGCCACCGCGCCCCAGTCGACGCCGCTGTGTTCGTAGAAGCGCTTGTCTTCGCTGAGCACGATGGCGTGCAGCAAGGCCGGCGAGGTGTCGCTCAAGGCCACCCAGGGCAAGCGGCGCACGGTTTTGTCGACACGCACGGTCTGGATCGGCGTGCCGTGGCGGTCGAGCAGGGTGATGTCAGACGGGCGATGCGCCGCCTTCACCTCACTGAAACCCGGAACGGCGTGCACGCTGCCAGCCGCCAGCACCAAAACGACGGCGGCGGCCACAGCTTTCACGGCCCGACCTCCAGCGCCGCATTCGGCAACTCACCAAACGTCTCCGGCGAATACATCGCCTCGACCCGTGTCGGCGGCAGCGCGAACTTGCCGGGGTTGTTCAAGCGCACGGTGTACTCGACCACGTGTTTGCCACGTGGCAAATACTCGTAGTAGCTGCGGAAGGCTTCGAAGCTGCGCTCCTCGAAGGCCGGCCACACGCTGTTGCTGTCGCGCTTCTCGCCGGCGGTGGCGATGCTGGAGTCACGCCCCAGCCCCGAGCCCAGCAAGGTGGCGCCGCCCGGCACCGGGTCGCTCAGCACCACCCAGGTCATGTCGCTCTGCGCGTCGATCTCCACCCGCACACGCACCACATCACCGCGCGACCATTTGTCCTTGTCCTTTTGCTCGACCGCACTGACGCTGCGCGTGAGGCTGTAGCCGGCACGCAAAGGCGCTTTGAGCGGGATGGCGGCCAGGCTTTGCACGGTGAGCCAGGGCTTGCCGGCACCTTCTTGTGTGACGTTCAAGGTGCCCGCCGCTTCAGGCCAGGCGAGCTTGACGGCGCCACCCTCGGCTTGAGCCGACCAATCGATCACCAGCGGCTTCGCACCAGTGCTCGCGAGCGTCTTGCCGCTCACCAAGACCCGCTCGAACTTCGCCGAGAACTTGTCGAGCGCCAACGAGCCCCACAGGTTGGCCGTGGTCGTGAGCCACGCTCCCGCGCGCTGGCGGGCGAGGCTGCCCACCACCATGCGCGGGATGTCGTCTTTCCAGGTGGGCTCGTCGAGCACCGCGAGGATGAGGCGGGCAGAGTTGGCATCGGCGCTGTCCATCAGCCACCACCAGAAGTCGTCGGCCTCGTTGCTGAAGCGCAGCGTGGTGCCGGCGTAGGTGAGGCGGCTGCGCAAGATCTGCTGCGCTTCAGCGAGGCGCTTGGCCTGGTCGGGCACGCCTTTGAGGCGCTTCAGGATGTTGAACCAGTCGATCACCGCCGCCGTGGGCCACAGGTTGGGGGTGAGGTTGACCGAGCCCAGCATCTTCGGTTGCGCGCGGCCGTAGCGCGACAGCGCTTCGATGGCAGCGAGCTTGCGCACGTCGAGGTCGGCACGCGGCGACCAGAACTTGCGCTCGATGCGCCCTTCGACAAACGCCGTCAAGCCATCGAGCATCTGCGCTTGTGCGGAGCTCGGCAGCGCAAAGCCCGCTTCATGCGTGGCCGCCAGCACATACGCGGTCAGGCGGTCGCTGCCACGTGAGCCGTCTTCGGCGCGCGGCGGGAAGTAGCTCGCGAGACCATCGTTGTCGAGGTAGGTCGGCAAAGCGTTGGCGACCGCACTCCACAAGGCCGCGTCTTTCAGGCCCACGGCCTTGGAGGTTTTTTGCTCCAGGCAACTGAACGGGTAGGTCTCGAAGTAACGCCTCATGCCGGGCAGCGCACCGCTCAGTTTGGGTTGCGCTGCGACCACGATGCCGCCGCGTTTGATGCCGCTCTCGGGCAAGGCATCGGCCGGCGCGGCAATCGGCAGCGTGAACGGCCCATCGAGCTGCTGCAGCGTGGCTTGCAACACCCGCACCGGCACCGCGGGGCTGACCAGTTGGGTGATCTTCACGCGGTCTTTCGTCTTCTCGCCGCCCTGCTCTTCGGCCGCAGCCTCCCAGGTGATGCTGAAGGCCTCGGGCGGCACGGCCACACCCCAAGTGATTTCTTTCGCAGCGCCCGCCGCCACCACCACCTCTTGCGGTGCAAACGTCAACGGTGCGCGGGTGATCTCCGCACCGCTGTTGGCCGTGCCTTGCAGCGTGGCGCGCACCTTCATCTCGCGCGCGGTGGTGTTGCGCAGCGTTAGCAGGGCGGTGAACTGGTCGCCCTCGCGCACCAGCGGCGGCAGGCCGGCGAGCAGCTGCAGGTCTTGTGTCACGCGGATGCTGGTGCTGCCGCTGCCGAACTGCTGCACACCCGCGTCGGCAATCGCCACCAGCGAGAAGCTGGTCAGCGAATCGTTGAGCGGAACTTCGACCACGGCCTCGCCATTGGCGTCGAGCACAACCCGGTCTTTCCACAACAACAAGGTGTCGAACAGCTCGCGCGTGGCGTTCTTGCCACCACCGCCACCGGCCGCCACCGCTTTGCGGCCGTAGTGCCGGCGGCCGATGATTTCGCTCTGGCCGGTGCTGGTTTCTACACCCCAGGGGCGCTGCTGGATCAACGCGTGCAACAAGTCCCACGAGTCATTGGGCCGCAGTGCCAGCAGGCCTTCGTCGACCGCGGCAAACGCGACCTCGGCGCCAGCGAGCGGCTTGCCTTCGTGCGTGACCTTGATGCGCGCCATCGCCTTCTGGCGGATACCGTACTGCGGCTTGTCAGCGGTCACGCTGACTTGCAGCGTGTGCTCGGCAATGCCCACTTCGAGCGCGGCCACACCGAGCTTGAACGCAGGTTTCGACAAATCGACCATCGCGGTCGGCGCCTGGTACTCACGGCCTTCGTACCAGAACGAGCGTGCCCAGTTGACGGGCTCCTTCCAACCCCAGGTGAAGAACGAATACCAGGGCACCTCGCGAATGCGCCCGCGCAGCGCGAGCACGCTCACGTACACATTGGGACCCCAGTTCTTGGCGATCTTGAGTTCGATGGTCGGGTCGTCGCCGCGCAGCGTGACCACCTGCGTGGAGAGCACGCCTTCACGCTCCACGCTGACCAGCGCGGTGGCCTCGCGGAAGGGCATGCGCACCTGCAGGCGCGCGGTCTCGCCGGGGGCGTAACTCTTCTTCTCGGGCAGCACGTCGATGCGGTCGTCGTTGTCTTGCGCGAACCAGAGTTCACCCTGGCGCGTGACCCACACGCTGGCGGCGGCTTCGGCCTTGTTGCCAGAACCGTCTTGCGCCTGCGCGATCAGCTCCACCTGGCCGGGGCTAGACAACTCGGCTTCGCACAGCAGCAGGCCGCGGTAGTCGGTGCTGCCGCTGCACAGGCTGCCCAGCTCGGTGACTTCGTTGCGGTTGTCGTAGGCGTAGAAGCCACCGACCATGCGCTTGCGGCTGCTGATGACCTGCGCCGAGCGCCCACGCACTTCAACGCGCTGGCCCTTGATCGGCTTGCCGGCGGTGTCGAGCGCGAGTGCCTGGAACTTCACCTTGCCGCGGCTGCTGGCCCACGAGCCGGCCTTCACGCCGAGCACCACGGCGCTGGGCCACAGTTTGATGCGGGTGGCGGCGGTCTGCACCTCGCCATTGGGGTCGTTGAAAGTGGCTTCGGCGAGCAGCTCGCTGGCGCGGGTGATCTTGGGCAAGGCCTTCAGCGTGAGGCTGGCGGCACCGTTGCGGTCGGTGGTCAGCGGCTGTTTGTCGGCGACGAGCTTGCCGCCACCTTGCGGCTGCTCTTCGCCATCGCCTTCGGCCTCGTTCTGGCTCAGGTCGCGCGGCGGCCCGAAGCTGAAGCCATCGTGGCCGGGGAAGTTGATGCCACGCTCACGCAACACGGCCGTCATTCGCACCGGCGCCTGGCCCATGCCGCCGCCAGAGAAGTAGTTGAGCTGCACGTTGAGCGGCATCTCGGCGGGCGCGATCACCACCGCCTTGGGGCCACTCACGCGCGCGTCGACCAAGGGCAGGCGAAATTCTTCGACACGGAAGTCGCCGCTGCGCCAGCGATTGCGGCGGGTGTCGTCGCTGATGCCCTCGCGCTCGAGCACCACCTCGTACACACCGAGCTTGGCGGCGGCGGGAATGTTCCAGCTCGCCGAAGCGTTGCGAACGCCGTTCCAGCTGAGTGGCTGCACAAACTCCTGGCCGCTGCCCTGGTGCACGATCTTCATGCGGGTGGGCAGCTCTTCGGGTTTGAGCGAGGCCAGGCCGCTCGTGGTCTCGCGGCGCATGAAGTGCTTCATGGATACGGTTTCACCGGCGCGCAGCAGCGTGCGGTCAAACACCGTGTGGGCGCGCAGGTCGGCCTGCGCTTCGTTGCTGGTGGGCTGGTTGAAGCGCCACGGCTCCACGCCTTTTTGCCAGCTGCTGAACATGAAGGCCATGTCGGTCGCGCCCTTGGCCGGGGCCTTGCGCGCGGTGACGAAGTAACCCGCTTCGCCCGGGCATTCGCCCAGCTGCATCGGCAAGGCCTTGTCGACACGCGCGAGCCCTTGTGCATCGGTGCGGCCGGCCCACAGGCGCTGGCCGGTGCAATCGTTGACGGCCACCTCGGCGTCGGCGACCGGCTTGCCCTTGTCGAGCGAGGTCACCCAGACCAGGCTGCTCTCGCGGCCCAGCTTGAAGTGCACGCCCAGGTTGGTGACGAGCACGCCGGTGCGCACGTACATCGGCGCCTTCTTGTCGAGCAGCGATTCACCCAGCCGGTGCGACTCGATCTCGACCACGTGGTAACCCGGCTCGGGCAGCGGGATGCCCACCACCTCGAACGGCCGTGCGTCCTTGCCTTCGAGCTGCGGCAGGTCGAGGCGGCGCACCTCGGCCGCCTTGTTGAGCAGCGACAGCTCGCGCGTGGCCATGTAGCGCGGTTGTTTGACGATCTTGCTGCGGCCTTTGGCGTCGGTGACTTTTTCGCTGGTGAACCACTGCGCCTCGGGCAGGCCGGCCTCTTGCGCACTGAGCTGGGTCTCGTGGTGGGTGGCCAGCAAGCGGTACCAGGCGAACACATCGGCGTCGCTGCGCAAGGTCTTGATGCGCACCGACCCGGCCTTGGCCGCCGGGCGCAGGTCGCCCTGCACATGGCGCAGCGTGAGCGGCAGCATGGCCTCGCCTTGCAGCTCGACCACGCCGAAGGGCGCGGCGGCAAACTTGGCGATCGGCGGTGCATCACCGGTAGCCACCTTGAGTGGGAAGTTCGCGGCGTTCGTGAGCAACCGCCCTGTGCTGTCTTTCACCTCGCGTGACAGCTCCACCGTGAACGCGGCGTTTTCGGGCAAGGGCGTGGGGAAGCGCAGGTCGCGCAACTCGGTGGCCTTGTCGTCCTTGTCGAACAGCGGCGCCAGCGCAGAGCCCGATGCGGGCTTCAACCGCACGCCTTCTGCCACGGCACGCGGCACCGGCGACGAGAAGCGCAAGGTCATCGGGCGGATCGGCAGGCAGGGTGCCTCGGCACGCTCACGCTCGCAGCTGAACTCGGCGGTGAAGGCCGGGCGCACACGAAAGTCGAACCGCTGCTCGACGCGCGTCACGATCTTCGCGTTGGCCTGCGCGGCAATGCCCAGGCCCCAAACGACACGTACAGCCGCGTCGGGCGGCAGCGGGCGCTGGCAGGCAAGCATCAGCCACTGGGCCGCCTGTTTTTGCAGGCGACGAGCTTTGAGCACCTCGTCGCGGACCGTGCCGGTGACCACACGCACCGGCACACGCTCGCCAATGCCTTCGATCTCGCAGGCCGCGTTGGCCAGCACCGTGGCCTCGACCGCGGGGCCATTCAGGCGCAACAGGAAATGCTGGTCTTCTTCGATCTGGCCGCCGTAAGGCAGGGTCGAGATCACCGCCGGGCCGCCGGTGTTGAAGTTGAACTGGGTCGTGCCGGTCAGGCTGCCGGTCAGCGGCTTCCACTCGGAGCGCGCCGCCACGGTGCAGCGCGTGCCGGGGGGCAGGGCTTCGTCGAAGTCATACAGCCACACCCGGTCGTTAGCCCAGCGACCGTTGCCCTTGGGCGCGGCGCCTTCGCACGTGAGCTTGAACGGGTCGGCCACGCGCAGGTCGCCGAACTGCACCACCGCTTCAGAGAACTTGGCCGTGAGCTGGCGCACCTGGGCCACTTCGCCTTGTGGCGTGAGGCTGGCGACGGTGGCGGCGTTTGCCGTGGTGACAGCGACGAACGCGGCAGCGATGGCTGCGCGTTGAATGAAGCGGTGCATGCAGTGACTCCCTTGCCTTCTTAGGTGGCGGCAAGGATACGGCAGCCAAGCTCAGCCCACGCGCATGCAGGCGCGTGGGCCTTCGCCAGCCGTGAGGCCGCTTCCGCGCCCTCACGCGCGGGCTCAGCCTTCGGGTCGTTTCTCTTCGAGTTCGCGGCGGCGGACCTGGCTCTCGATGTCGCGCAAGCGCGCGTCGATCACCGAGGCTTCGATGAAGTCGGCCGACGGGTTGCTGCGCGCCAGTTTTTGCCCGGCGCGCAGGCGATCGACACCGCCGGTCAGGTCGCCGACCGCAATGCGCGATTCGGCTTCGGCGCGCAGCGAGCGCAGGCCGTGGCCCAGCTGCTGCCACGAGCGACCCAACTGCGACCACACGGTGGCGTCTTGCGGGTGCAGCGTGGTCCAGGTCTGCATCTCTTCGACGCTGCGCTGCAGCGCGGGTTTGTCGAGTTGCATGGCCACCTGGGCCGACAGCAGCATCACCGCACGCGAGGCGGGCGCGCCGTTGCCGCGGGCATAGGGTTGAAGTGCATCAGCCGCGCGCGCTGCATCACCGCGAGCGAGCAGCGACTGCACTTGCAGCAACACCACCTCGCGCTGCGCCTGTGCATCGCTGCGCGGGCTGCCGTTCACCAGGCCGAGGGCGAGCTGCAAGGAGGTGTCGGCGCGCGCCCAGTCGCGCAGCAGCGTCGACGCCAAGGCGCTGGCGTAGGCCACCATCAGCTTGTCGGACACGCTGGCCGTGGGAAGCGCTTCGAGCGACTGCCAGCGGCGCAAGGCATCGACGCGCGCATCCATCATCACCTTGGCACGCGCTTGTGCCGCGGTGTGGGCCAGCACGCTGACGGGGGGCGCCGGCTTGGCCGTGCCCATGCGCGAACGGGCCTCGCCAATGCGCTCGGCGTTGAGCGGGTGGGTGCGCAGGTAGGGGAAGCCGCCGCTGTCGTTGAGGCGTGAAGACTGGTCGAGCTTTTCGAACATGGCGGCCATGCCGCCGGGCGAGAAGCCCGCCTTGGTCAGCACGGCGAAACCGATGCGGTCGGCCTCGCGCTCCACGTCGCGCGAGAAGTTGAGCTGCCCCTGGATGGCCGCCGCCTGGCTGCCGGAGATGATGGCGTTGGCGCCGTCGGTGCGGTTGCTGCGGCTGGCCGCGATGATGCCGAGGATCATGCCGGCCAGGCCGATCAACGACTGCCGCGCGCTGTTGGCCATGCCCCGCGCGATGTGGCGCTGCGAGACGTGGGTGAGCTCGTGTGCCAGCACCGAGGCCAATTCGTCGCGCGTGTTGGTCATCGCGATCAGGCCCAGGTGCACGCCGACAAAACCGCCGGGCAGGGCAAACGCGTTGACGCTGCGGTCGCGCACGAGAAAGGCCTCCCAGGCGAACTGCTGATCGAGGTCGGAGGCAATGTCGCCGCGCTCTCGGGCGGCAGCCACCAGCGGCTGCCAGAGTGTCTGCAGGTACTCCAGCAGCAGCGGGTCGTCGAGGTAGTCGGGGTCGCGACGGATGTCGCGCATGATCTGCTCGCCCAGGCGGCGCTCGTTGCCCACGCTCAGGTCGTCAGAGGCCGCTTCGCCGAGGGCCGGCAAACGGTCTTGTGCCCAGACGGGCGGTGCTGCCGGCAGCAGCAGGCTCAGGGCACACAGGCCGGCGAGCAGGCGCTTCGCCAATGGCAATCGAATGGAATCGTTCAAAACGTCGGGAAGGTGAAGCGAGTTCGTTGGAGCCCTGACGGGGCCAGAAGGTTCAGCCCGCGGCCCCGGGATGCGTCGCTATGATGCCAGCGACACATTGCCCGCATGTTTCCCGACCATGTCAACGTCTGCGCCTTCCCCCTCGTCCCCTCTGACCCACTTCGATGCGCAGGGCCAGGCGCACATGGTCGATGTGTCGGCCAAGGCCGAGACGCACCGCATCGCACGCGCCAGTGGCGTGATCCGCATGCTGCCAGCAACGCTGGCGCTGATCCAGTCGGGCAACGCGAAGAAGGGCGATGTGATCGGCATCGCACGTGTGGCTGCCATCCAGGCGAGCAAGCGCACGGCCGAGCTGATCCCGCTGTGCCACCCCTTGCCCATCACGCGTGTGGTGGTGTCGTTCGAGGTCGATGCAGCAGCGAGCTTGGTGCGCTGCATGGCGCAGGTGGAAACACTGGGCCGCACCGGCGTCGAGATGGAAGCGCTGACCGCCGTGCAGGTGGGGCTGCTCACCATCTACGACATGTGCAAAGCGGCCGACCGGGGCATGGTGATGGGCGAGATCCGCGTGCTGGAAAAACACGGCGGCAAGTCGGGCGACTGGGTGGCTCAGGTTTAGCGCAGGTTCAGCGCAGCTTGAAATCCTGGTAGGTGAAGCGGCGCGTCGACGGCTTGCACTGGAAGGGCTCGGGCTGGCCGGCCGTGCGCGTGGCTTCGCACTCGGCCAAAAACTCCGCCGCGTCGGGGTTGCGAAACTCCCGCAAGCGATCGACGAGGTAGCGGGCACGTTCGACATCGCCCTTTTCTGCATAGGCCTTGGCCCAGGCGATCATCAAACGCGTGTCGAGCAGGTAGTGCGGCGCGCGGCGAAACGCCTTCATCGCCGTGGACGGGTGGGTGGCGACGGTGGCGGCTGCGTAGTCTGCGTGATGGGCAAAGAACCAGCTGCGCTGGCCCTGGGCGATGCGATAGGACAAGGGCATGTCGTCGTCGGCCGAGAAGATGGCCGAGACACGCAGGTAGTCGTACACCGATGCGCCGGTGCCGACGATCAAGGCCAGCGACGCGCCGATCAGCGAGCGGCGCAGCCAGGGCGAAGCCTTCGTGTCGGTCTCGCTCGCCTTCGGTTGCCCATACCCGAGGCACACACCGAGGGCGAACGCCGTCGGCAACAGGAAGTAGGCGTACCACAACGGGTACTCCAGCATGCTGTGCACCACCATCATCAGCACCATGATGAAGGCGGTGCGCAGCGTGAGGCTGTCAGCGGCCGAGGCTGTGCGGCAAGCCTCGAACGCCTTCCACAGCGCCCAGAGCAACAAGGCCAGCACCAGCGTGCCGAGCGGTATGCCGAGCTCGACCAGCAGCTGCAAGGGCAGGTTGTGGGTGTGATCAAAAAACGCCACCGGCCGCCCCGGGAAGGGCGTGAGCGTCCAGGCAAAGTTGAACTCGCCCCAGCCGACACCAAACCAAGGGTTCTGCTTGATCAGCTCGAAGGTGTTGGCCCAGATGCCAAAGCGTGAGCTCGACAGGTCAGACCTTTGCAACTGCGTGCCGCCGGCAAACGACTGCGCGCCGGCCTGCGCCCACTCGTTCATGCCGAGCCAGCACAACACGTAGAACAGCGGAGCCAGCCACAGCAGCACACGCGAGAAACGCGACAACCGTTTGTCGATCACGCCCCACAAGGCCAGCAGGACGATGCAGACGGTGCCGGTGCGCGAGACGGTGAGCACGTCGCCAAAGATCAGCAGCGCCATCAACACGCCGGTGACGACCCGGATCTGCTTGAGCTGCGGTGCGGCCTGTCGCTCGGCCAGGGTTTCGTGCAACCAGAGCAGCGCGGCCATGGCCCACAGCAGCAGGCTGCTCAGGTGGTTGGCCTGGCGCAGGTTGCCACCGGCGCGGCCGGGGGTGGAAGTGCGTGCGATCCAGTCGCCGTCGGCGAGGTCGGGTGCGAAAACCTGGACGAGGGCGAGGCCGACACTGATGACGCCGGCCAGCAACAGGGCGGCACACACCGTTTGAAAGGCCATCCGCCCGGCTTCGTCGCGGCTGCTTGCCCCACCGACCCACAGCGCGAGAGCGGCGGCCGCGAGCAGGGCCAAGGTCGACAAGGTCAGCGTGGTGGGAAGGCGCTCGAACAGAGACGAGGCAACGGTCGCTCCGGCCAGCAGACCCAACACGCAGACACCCGCGCCCACGCGCTGCCACGGCACGACGGGTGTGGCCCGCAGGCCCATCAGGGTGAGCGTCAGCAATGCGCTCCATCCAGCCAGGGCCACGGCCTGATTGAAGAAAGTGGCGGAAGGCGGGAGGTTGCTCGCGAGGAGGGCCGGGCCGCAGATGGCCAGGGCGGCTGCAATCAGCAGCGGCGGCGTCAAACGGCTCGCCAGGGACCCAATGGGGTTCGGGGATGGGGGTGTAGAAGTAGCGAGCACGAAAACCGGATGACTCTGAAACACGCTGCGAAGTCAACGGCGTGGGGCCGTTGGGCTGCGTGCACTGTAGCGTCAAGCTGTGGGAGCTCAGGCAGGCGATGCGTCGAGTACGGTGCGATGAGCGCCGCGCCAACAATCCCGCAAGAGTAAGCCGTCTCGCTTGTCCGTTCAGAACTGGGTGTCGCAGCCCTTGGCACGGTACCTAGCATCCACACCGGCGTTGACAGCGCATGTCCAAGCCCCGCTGGTGTCACGCTGCCAACGCAGAATACCCGGGCCAGTCGCCAGCACCCCAGCAGCACCATTGCCGAACGTGGCGGTAACATTGACCAAGCCACCCACCATGGTCGCAATGGGATAGCCCGTGCCAGGCGGTGCGGGAGAGGCATCAGGGCCCACAGCAGCACCGAACAACAACGAGGATGCGGTCGCCTGAAGGTTGCAATCCGTAGCGCCTTGAGCACCACCCGCCACGATGTTTGAGAAGAAGGCACCCGTGCGGCCTTCGAGGACGCAGGTTTCCGCGACAGATTTCAGACTGCTCGCTTCGTACATGACGCGAGAAACCTGGGACTTGGCCACATAGGTCTGGTACTGCGGGATCGCAATCGCCGCGAGGATGCCGATGATCGCGACAACGATCATCAACTCGATCAGGGTGAAGCCTCGGGCTGCTCGCATATGTCACCTGTGACAGTCAGTTGTTAGAAAAAAGCCCCGCCAAGGCGGGGCTTTTGGGTTCGTCGTCTAGACCGAAGATCAGTTCTCGCAACCCTTGGCGCGGTACTTCGCAAGCAGGCCAGGGCTGGAGGTGCAGGTCCAAGTTCCCTCGGCGGAACGCGACCAGATGACCGACTGCGTGGCAATCGCGCCAGCAGCGCCGTTGCCGAAGTTGGCGGTGATTGTCGTGACGCCCGCCGGAAGCATCGGATCCGAGACCTGCGCGTACCCCGTGCCAGCTGCGGGAGCGGCGCCACCATTCTGTGCGGCGCCTAGGGCGCCCGCTCCCTGAATCGACGAAGAAGTGGCCTGAAGATCGCACTGGGTGGCAGTGGGCCCAGCAGGCGCAATGAAGTTCGACACAGGGATGGTACGACCCTCGATCAGGCAGGTTTCGACCGCCGTCTTCAGATTGCCGGCTTCGCCCATGCCACGCGCCACTTGCGACTTGGCAACATAGGTCTGGTATTGCGGCAGCGCGATGGCGGCCAAGATGCCGATGATCGCGACAACGATCATCAGTTCGATCAGGGTGAAACCCTTTTGCATAGAACGCTTCATGTATAGCTCCTGAGAGGGATGGATGAGGGAGGACACGGTATTTCAGTTGCACCCTGCGTGCCAAGGCTGATCGCTTGAAAAACTGTGGAATCTGCCCGTTGATCTGACACAAACGGTCACTGGCGGAAAGAAGTCACGTTGCACACTGACACAGGTTGACGAATTTCGTCACCAACCCTGTCAGGCCAGATCCAACACCTGACCCGCACGCAAGGCGCTCAAGCGATGCGAGGTCAACAGGGCGGCCACCTCGTTCATCACCGCAGTCACTTCGCCGGGCTTGATGTGCGTGATGTGAACGTCGACGCTGCCACTCAATTGAGAGAGCTCCTGGCCGAGTCGTTTGGGGCAGAGATGCTGGCTCAAA
>JACMKJ010000235.1 GCA_014380155.1 Rhizobacter sp.
AGCCACCACCACGCGGGCACCGCGCTGCGCGGCCATGCGGCTCGCGCGCACGCCGCCGCTGCCGGCGCCGATGACGAACAGGTCACAGTCGAAGTTGTTGCTCATGTTTGGCTCTCGCCCAGGTTCATCAAGGCCTGCAGTGTCGCCAATGTGTCGGCTTCGTGCAGCGGCTTGTCATTTCGGATGCGCAGCATGCGGGGAAATCGCACCGCAATGCCGCTCTTGTGGCGAGGGCTCTGGTTGATGCCCTCGAAACCCAGCTCGAACACCAGGCTGGGCTTGACACTGCGCACCGGGCCGAACTTCTCCAGCGTGGTGGCGCGGATCACGCGGTCGACCGCGCGGAACTCTTCGTCGGTCAGGCCCGAATACGCCTTGGCGAAAGCAACGAGTTGCAGCGCCTCGGGTTGGGCGGGCTCGCGGCGTTCGATGGCGTCGATGACGGCCTGCGCCTCGCCGGCGTCTTGGGGCGGGCGGCTCCAGACTGCAAAGGTGTAGTCGGTATAGACGCTGGCGCGGCGGCCGTGGCCTGCCTGTGCGTAGATGAGCACGGCATCGACGGTGAGCGGGTCGATCTTCCACTTCCACCAGGTGCCGTCGGCCTTGGTGCGACCGCTGCCGTAGCGAGAGGCGTGGTGCTTGAGCATGAAGCCCTCGACGCCACGAGCGCGTGACTCTTCCCGCAGCTCCGCGAGCGCTTGCCAGGTGTTGCGCTGTTCGGTGGGTGAGACCGTGAGGGTGGTGTTGCGCGTCAGTTCCAGCAGCTTCTCGCGGCGTTGTTGCTGTGGCCACTCGCGCACGTCTTCACCTTGCCATTCCAGCAAGTCGTAGGCCATGAAACTGACGGGCGCATCGGCCAGCACCTTCTTGTTCAGCGTCTTGCGGCCGATGCGCTGTTGCAGGAGGTTGAATGCTGCCGGCTTGCCGCCTTTCCAGACGAGGATTTCCCCGTCTAGCACGGTGCCGTCGGGCAACTGTCCAGCGAGTGCGACCACCTCGGGAAAGCGCTCGGTGACGAGCTCTTCACCCCGCGACCAGATCCAGATGTTGCCGGCACGGCGCACCACCTGAGCGCGAATGCCGTCGTACTTCCACTCCACCAGCCAGTCGCTGGGCGGGCCGAGCTTCGATTCGAAATCGGCGGGCGCAAGCTCGAGCGCGTGCGCCAGAAAAAAGGGATACGGCTGGCCCGAATCGGCCTGCGGCACGGCGTCGTGCGTGAGCAGGTTGCGGTAGAGCGCCGCGTCAGGCCGCACCGATTTGTCGGTGAAACCCATCATGCGTTGCGCCACCAGCTTGGCGTCGAGACCGGCATGCGCGGCGAGTGCGCGTTGCACCAGCAGCTTGCTCACGCCCACACGAAAGCCACCGCCGATCAGCTTGGTCAGCAGGAAGCGGCCGGTCGCATCGAGCTCGTCCCAATAAGCGGTGATGCGCTCGGCCTGGTGCTCGGGCGTGGATTCGCGCAGGGGCAAGAGGCGTTTCTCCACCCAGTCGGCCAGGCCCACATCACTGAGCTGTGGCGCCACCGGCAACACATGGGCGATGGTTTCGGCCAGGTCGCCCACGGCCTGGTAGCACTCGTCGAAAAGCCAGGGCTCGATGCCGGCGCGCTGCTGGGCCAGCGCCCTGAGAACGGAGGTGGGCACCACCTGGCGTGGTTTGCCGCCGGAGAGGAAGTACACAGCCCAGGCCGCATCGGCGTCACTCGCCTGCGCGAAGTAACGCTTGAGCGCGTCGACCTTGGCGTTGGTGGCCGTGCTGGCGTCGAGCTCGTTGAAGAGCTGTGCGAAGCGCTTCATGTGGCGCGCTTCACTCGTTGCTCTCCACTTCACCGGCGGGCTTTTGCACATCGGCCCGCTCATCGTCGTACTCGGTCTTGAAGGCGCCGGCTTGCAGGCCCTGCTCTTCGAGCCAGCGCACCATGATGGCTTCGTAGCCATGGGTGACGATCACACGCTGTGCGCCGGTGGCGGTGATGGCGCGCTGCAGTCCAGGCCAGTCGGCGTGGTCGCTGAGGACGAAGCCGCGGTCGACCGCGCGGCGGCGGCGTGCGCCGCGCAGCTGCATCCAGCCACTGGCGAAGGCGTCGCTGTAGTCGCCGAAGCGCTTGCTCCAGGCTGAGCCTTGAACCGAAGGTGGCGCCACGACGAGGGCTCGTGCAAGTGCCGCCTTGTCGAGCTCGTTCACGTTGTGCGTGATCGGCATCGAGACACCGGCCTCGCGGTAGGCTTGGTTCAGCGGCTCGACGGCGCCGTGCACGACGATCGGGCCGATGCTGGCGTCGACCCCCGACAGAATGCGTTGTGCCTTGCCGAAGCTGTAGCCCATCAGCAGGCTGGCGCGGCCGGCTTGCGCATTGCCGCGCCACCAGGCGTTGATGTCGTCGAACACTTCGCGTTGCGGCTGCCAGCGGTAGATGGGCAGGCCGAAGGTCGACTCGGTGATGAAGCAGTGGCAGCGCACCGGCTCGAAGGGCTCGCAGGTGGTGTTCGCGTCGTCCGCGCCCGAGACGAAATAATCGCCCGACGCCACCCACACTTCGCCGCCATGCTCGATGCGCACCTGCGCCGAGCCGAGCACATGGCCGGCGGGGTGCAGGCTCAGGCGCACGCCGTGGTGGTCGATCTGTTCGCCGTAGGCGAGCGTCTGCAATGTGATCTGGCCCAGGCGCGAACGCAACACACCTTCGGATTTGGCGGCCGCGAGGTAGTGCCCGTGCCCGACGCGTGCATGGTCACCGTGGGCGTGGGTGATGACGGCGCGCTCCACCGGGAGCCAAGGGTCGATGTAGAAATCACCCGGCGGGCAGTACAGACCCTCGGGGCGCTGGACGATCAGGTCTGCCATCAATAGCGGCCGGTGATGCCGGCGACGCGCAAATAAATGTGGGCCACCCAAGCGACGAACCCTCGCCGCAGCACGCCTTGCAAGGAACGCATCCGCGCCTGCGACGGGTCGATCTCCCGCGACACCGACAGCGCGTTGTCGAACTGGGCCCCCAGCGCATGGTTGAAGCCTGCGTCGCGGATCACGACGTTGGCTTCGAGGTTGAGCAGCAGCGACAGCGGGTCGATGTTAGAGCTGCCGACCGTGGCCCATTCGTCGTCGATCAGGCCCACCTTGGCGTGCAGGAAGGCCGGTGTGTACTCGAACACCCGCACGCCGTTGGTGAGCAGCACGTCGTACAGCGCACGCGCGGCCAGAGCGGCAATGCGGTAGTCGATCTTGCCTTGCAGCAACAGGCGCACCTCGACCCCGCGCCGGGCCGCGGCCACGAGCACACGCATGAAGGCGCGGCCGGGGTAGAAGTAAGGCGAGACGAGGTCGACCCGCGTGCGCGCCTTGCGGATGGCGTCGATGTAGCTGCGCTCGATGGCGCGGCGCTGGCGCAGGTTGTCGCGCATCACGAAGGCGGCACGCACCGGTGGCAGGTTGTGCGCTTCGTCACCCGGCTTGGCGCCCTTGGGCATGCGCAGGCGGCGCAACATGCGCTTGGCGCGCGCTACCGGCTGAGCGCTGGTGGCCAGCGCCGTCATCTCGCGCCGGAAGTTGCGGCCGATGCTGGCGCGCGTCCAGAGCGCGCGGGTCGCCTGCTCGATGGGCTCGACCACCGGGCCGCGCAGCTCCACCGCAAAGTCGAGCCGAGGGTTTTCGCCCCAGCCATGCACCTGGTCGTAGTGGTCGTCGAGCAGGTTGATGCCACCGATGAAAGCGACGTCACCATCGACCACGCACAGCTTCTGGTGCAGGCGACGCAACTGGCCGGGCTGCAGCCAGCTCCACCAGCGGTGCAGCGGCCTGAAGACGGTGAGTTGCACACCGGCCTCGGCCAGGCGGCTGCGCAACTCGGGCAGGCTGCTGCGCGAGCCGAATCCGTCGACCACCAGGTTGACGCGCACGCCGCGCTGCGCCGCGTCGGCCAGCGCCTGGGTGAGCACCGACACGCTGCCGGTGTTGTCGTAGATGTAGGTGGCGAGCCAGATCTCGTGGCGGGCCCGCCCGATGGCGCTCACCATGGCCGGGAACAGGGCCTCGCCGCCGCGGTGCAGCGTGGCCTGGTTGCCACCGCTGTAGAGAGTGCGCGGCGCCACACGCATCAACGAGCCGGTCAAGGCGTCGCGTTCTGAGGCCATCAGGCGAGCTCGAGGTCGGCCACCAGCGGCAGGTGATCCGACATGCGTGCCCACGCGCTGCCGCGCGGCACGAAGGTCGAGGTGCAACGAAAGCCACGGGTGTAGATGCGGTCGAGCGAAAACAGGGGCACCCTTGACGGGAAGGTGCGCTGCGACATGCTCTCTGCATGCTCGGCGCGAATGAGGCCCATCTCGCGCATCGGGGCGTCGAGCTTCTCGCCCCAGTCGTTGAAGTCGCCGGCCAGCACCACCGGCTCGTGGCGCGGCACCTTGTTGGCCAGGAAAGCGGCGATGCGCTCCACCTGGCGCACGCGGCTCGCATGCATCAACCCCAGGTGGGCCACGATGGCGTGCACCTGGATGCCGTTCCAGTACACCAGCACGTGCAAGAGGCCGCGCTGTTCGAAGCGGTGGTCGGAGACATCGTGGTGACCGATGTCTTCACCCAGCGGCCAGCGCGAGAGCAGCGCGTTGCCGTGCTCGCCGTCCTTGGTGACGGCATTGGTGCGATAGGCCACGTCGTAGCCTTCGGGCGCGAGGTGGTTGGCCTGCGGCACGCGCGGCCAGCCGAAATGGGTGTCGGGAAAGCGGGCCGCTTCGCCGTGGTTGAAGCTGCGCACCTCTTGCAGAAAGATCAGGTCGGCGTCGAGCGCTTCAACGCCGAGGCCGATGTTGTGGATCTCCAGCCGCTTGCGCGGGCCTACGCCGCGCACGCCCTTGTGGATGTTGTAGGTGCCCACCCGCAAGACATGGGTCGGGTGCAGGGTCGACGAAGAGGCGCCACGGGTCATGTGAACCTTGAAAGCTGAAGAATGGCCTCGGCGTTCGATGGCGAGAAGCAGCGGTCGGCCGCTTCTCGAAAGGGAAGCCACTGGTACTGAAGGTGTTCACGTGGGGCCAGTGTGACGCTTGTACCGCGTGGAACAAGCAGGCCGAACACGTGTTCGGTGTTGTGCGTCACCCCCGGGGCATAACGGTGGCGCCACACCGGGTAGATCTCGTAGACGTTGCGAAGGTTCCAGTCGCGCAGGTTGGCAAGTGGCACCTCGGCCGAGCCGACGGTGATGCCGGTTTCTTCAGCCACCTCGCGCACCGCCGTCTCGGCGGATGGCTCATCAATGCTG
>JACMKJ010000236.1 GCA_014380155.1 Rhizobacter sp.
ATGCGGCGCATCGTGCGCGGCCTGTTGAAGGAGCTGGGCTACAACAACGCCGAAGAAGCCGAAGACGGCGTGGCGGCATTGAATCTGCTCAAGAACGCGAAGTTCGACTTCGTGGTGAGCGACATCAACATGCCCAACATGAACGGCTTTGAGCTGCTCGCCGCCATCAAGGCCGAAGCCAGCCTGAAGCACATCCCGGTGCTGATGGTCACGGCCGAAGCCCGCAAGGAAGACATCGTGCGCGCCGCCCAAGACGGCGCCGCCGGCTACATCGTCAAACCTTTCACCAAGGCCACCCTGGAAGAGAAGGTTCAGAAGATCATGCAAAAACTGGCCACTGCGGCCTGAGGGAGAGATCCACATGAAGATGGACAACTTGGCCGTGCTGGCCAACCCGACGCCCGCACCAGCCGCAGCCTCGCCTGAGGTGTTTCAGCAGCTCGGGCTCATCACCCGCCAGCTGCACGACACCTTGCACCAGCTGGGCGTGATGCCCAAGCTGCAAAACGCCGCCAACAACCTGCCCGATGCGCGCAGCCGCCTGAACTACATCGCCGAAAAAACCGGCGCTGCAGCCAACAAGGTGCTGAACTCGGTCGACCAGGCCAAGGTGGAGCACAACATGATCGCCGCCGAAACGCGCCGCATCGTCGCCGCCATCGTGGCCGACCCGGTGAAGGCCGTGGCCTCGGGCTCGGTGATGAACTTCGTGAGCGATGTCGAAGCCGCTACCGCGCGCATCGACCAGCACCTGACCGACATCATGATGGCGCAGGACTTTCACGACCTCACCGGCCAGGTGGTGACCAAGGTGGTGTCGCTCGCGGCCGACCTGGAAGACAGCCTGGTGAAGCTGCTGGTGCAAGCCGCGCCGCCCGAGGCGGTGAAGGTGATCGAGCACAGCACGGCAACCCTGAATGGCCCGGTGGTGAACCCGGAAGGCCGCACCGACGTGGTGGCGAACCAGACGGAAGTGGATGACTTGTTGGCCAGCTTGGGCTTCTGAGTTTTTTTCACTTCAACTGGATGAGCGGCGGCCTGCGGGTCGCCGTTTTTCTTTGGCTGCGCTGTCACCCAATTGACATACGTCGATACACGATAAATCCCGGCGTCAATGTTCGTTACCGTACGGAAAACCTCCCCCGAACTCGCTACAACCGAATCAGGTGATGCGAACCTCAGGTGAGCCGCCCCGTGCGGGCTTGCCGACCACGGAGCGAGGCATGTTTGTTACCCACCACGCTGTCCACTTGCCCAGTTTCCAGCAGCTGGCCCACAGAATGATGTCAAGGCTGATCCCCACTCAGGGCGCGCCTGCACCCATGCCGGGCAAGAACGAGGCACTGCCCGCGGGGATCGCGCTTGAGCATTGGGATCTGCTGTTCATCGCCGTCACCCAGCGGCTCAGGCTGAGCATGGACGCCATGGATGCCGCGATGGCCGGTGTGCCTGGTGCAGGCCCGGCCACGGAGGCCACCCGGGCCCGAGTGCTGGAGTGCGTGGAAGCACTGAACCAGCTGCGCACCACCATGGGCGACGTCTTGGACGCCCAGCGCCCATGACCCCACCGTTCGCACCGTGGCCGCTGATCGCCTGCGCGGCACTCGGCGCTGGCAGGCGACTGCCACGCTGGGCTGGACCGAAGAAGATGTCTTGCAGGTGGCTCGGCACCTCAACGACGCCATCTACCGCGTTTCGCGGCCGATGGCTCGGCAGACCTTGATGGTCTCGCTGGCGCGCCCTTCGCTGCTTTAGCGGGTTGGGCGGCCCTTATTCCGAGCCGACCAGCCCGTTTCGAATCGCGTAGACCGTCATCTCGGAGTTGTTCGAAAGCCCCAGCTTTTCGAGCACCCGCGCCCGATAGACGCTTACGGTCTTGGGCGACAAGGTCAGCTCCTCCGCAATGTCGGAGAGCCTCTTCCCCGAGGCAATCATCACCAGCGTCTGCAGCTCCCGGTCTGACAGCTTCTCGTGCGCCGCTTCCGTGCCGGGCGTCGTCAAGCTCTCGACCAGCATCTGCGCGATCTCGGGCGTCACGTACTTGCGCCCCTGCCCCACCGTGCGCACCGCCGCCACGATCAGCTGCGGGTCGCCGCCCTTGTTCACATAACCAAAGGCCCCGGCGCGCAAGGCGCGGATGGCGTACTGGTCTTCGGGGTACATCGAAACCACCAGCACCCGCATGGTCGTGCCTTCGTCTTTCAGCACATGCAGCACGTCGAGGCCGCTGCGCCCGGGCAGGTTGATGTCGAGCACCAGCACGTCGGCCTCGCCGACCGTGCGCATCAGGGCACGCAGCTCGCCGTAATCCCCGGCTTCGCCAATGACCTGGATGTCGGGCGCATCGGACAAGGTGTCTCGGATGCCGCGCCGGATCAGCGCGTGGTCGTCGCAGAGCAAGACTTTGATCATGGCGTCACTGCGAGAGAGGGGACTTCATCATAGAGCGCCCCAGACCGTCGGATCGTAGGGAACGGAAGAGTCTTGGGGCAGCTCGCCGGGCTCGGTGGGATCCATGTCGACTTCATCGCCGGACCCCAGCGGCACCGAGAGGATCAGCGTGGTGCCACCCGGCCCGCTGCTCAGGTCGACCCAGCCGCCCACCGTGCCGGCCCGCTCGTGCAGGCCGCGGATGCCGAAAGAGCGTGCCTTGGCCAGGTCTTCCTGGCTCAGGCCGCGGCCGTTGTCGCTGACCTCCAGCGACAACACCCCGCCGGCGAGCGACAGGTCGATGTGGGCTTGGCTGGCTTGCGCGTGCTTGGACACATTGGTCAGCGCCTCCTGCACCGTGCGGTAGGCCACCAGCGGCACGCCGGCGGGCAGGCTCAGGTGCTCATGGCGAGAACGGAACTCGCAGGTGATGCCGGTGCGCTTCTCGAAGCGGCTGGCCATCCACTGCAGCGCGGCGATCAAGCCCTGCTCCAGGATGGCCGGGCGCAGGTTGTGCATCACCCGCTGGCTGGCCTCGATGGCGTGGCTCACGGTCTCGAGCGCCGAGTTGACGCGCGACAGCACCTCGGGCGAGTCGGAGTGGCGGGCGATCCAGGCCAGGTCGAACTTGAGCGCGGTGAGCGAGCCACCCACGTCGTCGTGGATCTCTCGCGCAATGGCGGCGCGTTCCAGCTCGACGCTGGTTTGCAAGTGCTGCGCGAGCTCGTGCACACGCTGCTTCGATTCACCCAGCTCGCGGTCGGCGCGCTGGCGCGCCAGCAGCAGCTCGTGAGTTTCTACCGCGTGCAGCAGGGCCGGGCCCAGGCGGGTGAGGTTGTTCTTGAGCAGGTAGTCGGAAGCGCCGTTGCGCATCGCCTCGACCGCCGTGTCTTCGCCGATCTCGCCCGACACCAGGATGAACGGGATCATCTGGGCGCTGGCTTTCAGCAGGTCGAGCGCCACCAGGCCCGAAAACCCGGGCAGGTTGTAGTCGGAGACGACCACGTCCCAGTCTTGCTCGGGCTCGATGCACTTGAGGAAGTCGGCCTCAGTGTCGACGCGCACGGCGTCGACCACCAGGCCGCTGCGGCGCAGGTGAGCCAGCATCAACTGGTGATCCAGCTCGGAATCCTCCAGGTGCAGCACACGCAGGTGCTTCTCGGACAGGGGGGGAGACATGGCTTGCAGTATGCCAAGCCCTCGCCTCTCGACCCATTCCAGCGAATTGGCGGGACTTATTGCCCGTGATCGGGCTTATGTATCGGCCCCGTCTGCCGAAAATCCCTTTCAGATGATCCCGTTGAGTGCAGCGTTTCGGCGCGCACCCTGCCCCCCCACCTGAGTGGAGACTCGAAGCTGATGGAAGACGCGAACGAAGCTCAAGCATCGTCTGCCGGCGGCACCCTGCCCTTGTTGGCGGCGGCTGACTTGCAAGACCACTTGATGACCGCCAGCAACGACCTGGACCGGCTGCAAACGCTGCTGTCCGATGCCTGCGACACGCTGATGCAGCGCTTCCATGGCGCGTCGGAGCACATCAACACCCTGCGCTCGCAGCCCCACACCCTTGAAGACGACGATGCCGTCTTCAACGACGTGATGCAAAACCTGGGCGGTGCCGTCACGGCACTGCAATTCCAGGACATGGCCTCCCAGCTGATCAACCACACCCACAAGCGGCTTCGCAGCTGCGTGGACCGGTTGGCCCGCGAAGCCTTTGCCGACGACGAAGACGGCATGGCCGCAGCAGAAGAAGTACCGCTGCGCCCCAACCCCGTGACACAGGCCGAGATGGATGTCGGATCCATCGAGCTGTTCTGACGACTCAAAACGACATCCATTCAACCGAATTCCACACGAGATACCCGGAGAAAGCCATGCAATCAATCCTCGCGGTCGACGATTCAGCCTCCATGCGCCAGATGGTGTCCTTCACCTTGAAGAGCGCGGGCTACAACGTCGTGGAGGCCGTCGATGGCCAAGACGCCTACGAAAAGTCCAACGGCCGCGACTTCGACCTGGTGCTCACCGACCAGAACATGCCGCGCATGGATGGCATCAGCCTGACCAAGAAGCTGCGCGACAACCCGAAGTTCAAGACCACGCCGATCCTGATCCTGACCACCGAGTCGAGCGACCAGATGAAGCAAGCCGGCCGCTCGGCGGGCGCCACCGGCTGGTTGGTCAAGCCCTTCGATCCGGCCAAGCTGATCGAAGTGATCAAAAAAGTCGTGAAGTAAGCGCGCTGCTCCTTCCCCTCGTACAGACAACACA
>JACMKJ010000016.1 GCA_014380155.1 Rhizobacter sp.
CCCACGCTGTAATAGACCGCCAGGATCAACATCACCAGCAACTGGCCGCGCAGGTACTGGCCGAGCATGGTGTCGCTCTCGCTGACGAAGCTGTCGACACTGTTGCGCAAGCGCGGCGGGATCAGGTTGTGCGCTCGCTTCGACAGCTGCGGCCAGTCCATCAGCAGGTAGAACAACACCGCCGGGATCAGCACCGCGTTGCCGACAAGCGCCAGCACGAAGCTGCCACCGATGCGCGCCGAGCTGAGGGCCGCGGCCAGGCCATCTTCGACATTGGCGCCGAGGTACTTGACGACAAACGCCTTGATGCTCGCGCCGTCGAGCGAGACCGTGATGCCGAACTGCGCCAGCCACGGCGACACCGTGGTGTTCATCTTCTCCGCCAGCAGCGGCAACTGCTCGCGCAACAACGGCAGCTCTTTCGAGATGATCGGCACGATCAGGAGCAGCACCGCCAGCATGATCACGAAGGCCAGCACCTCGACCACGGTGACGGCGAGCACGCGCGGCACGCGCCGCTTGACGAGGCGCTCGACCGGTGGCAGCAGCATGTAGGCCAGCACGCCGGCAATCAGGAAGGGTGTCAACACCGGCGACAACAGCCACACCAGCAGCACGCCAGCGAGGGCGATCAGGAGCCAGGAAAGTGTTTGCCGTTGGGCGGGTGTGAGTTGCATCAAAGCTCGCAAGGGTGGCGCAGGCCGTGAGGGCGGCTCTCACGAAGGGGCAAATTCTAAGGGCAGCGGACGGGGTGCTGGCCGGACATACAGCTCAATGAAAGCGCCCTGAACCGTGCTCACGCAGTGCCAGCAGCCGCTCGCCGATGGCAATCCGGTCGCTGGCCTGGGGCGAGTGAGAAAGGTACTCGGCCAGGTCGAGCGCGGCGGCCTCAAGCGCCCCGAGCTCGGCCTGCACCAGGCCGCGGTCGCGCCGCTCTTCCCAGGCCTGGGGCAACAAGATCACCAGCCGGTTCAGCACCGCCAGCTGGCGCGGCCAGTCAGCGGCTGTGCGGTGGATTTCTTTCAGGTTGCGCAGCATGCGCGCCAACACGTCTCGCGGCGGCGCGGCTTGCAAGAAGAGCCCCAACGGCACGTCGAAGTCGCCCGTCAGGCCCTGGCTGCGGCGGTAAGGCGTGAGCAACTCGTCGAGCTGCTCGCGTGACAGCGACTGGCCGGTGAAGGGGTCGATCACCATCTCGCCTTCGGACAACTTCAGCTTGACGAGAAAGTGCCCCGGGAAGGACACACCCCGCGCGGTCAGCCCGATCTGCGTGGCCAGCTCGATGTAGAGCACGGCGAGCGTGATGGGAATGCCACGCCGTGTTTCGAGCACCGTGCTCAAGAGGCTGTTGCCCGGGTCGTAGTAGTTGTTGACGTTGCCCGCAAACCCCAGCTCCTGAAAGAAGAAGTGGTTCAGCGTGCGCAAGCGCTGGCGCGGCCCGGCGTCGGCCGGCACGCGCCGCTTCAAGCGGTCGACCAGGCTGTCGATCTTGGACAGCACGGCTTGGGTGTCGAGCTGCGGGTCTTCGTCTTGCGCGATGGCGACAGCCGCTTCGACCAGGGACAGGCTTTCGTCTTCGGCCACCAGCGTGGCGAAATATTCAAGCGGCGTAGGGGCAGAAAACTGCATGCGACTGGGCATGGCCAATGATTATCCGCGTCGCATGAACTGGCGGAACTTCAGCCCCGAGGCCAGCAAGGTGGCGAAATACAGCCCGACCCCGGCAGCCAGACAGGCGGCCATCAACCCGATTCGCTGCCCATCACGGGTGTGCATGGCGATCCAGGGCACCGCCTGTGCCGCCCACACCAAAAACCCACCCAGCACCGAGCAGGCCAGCAGCACACGCAGCGCAAAAGCACCCCAGCCCGGCGATGGCCGGTAAGCGCCAGAGCGCTTCAGGCCGATGAACAGCCAGGTGGAATTGATCATCGCGCCCAGGCTGATCGACAGTGCCAGGCCCGCATGACCCAGCCACGGCACCAGCGCGAGGTTGAGCAGCTGCGTCATCACCAGCACCGAGACCGCAATCTTCACCGGCGTGCGCACGTCTTGCCGCGCATAAAAACCGGGCGCCAGCACCTTGATGGCGATCAGGCCCAGCAGGCCCACGCCATAGGCCATCAGCGCCCGCTGCGTCTGCAGCACATCACCGGCGGTGAAGGCGCCACGCTGGTACAGCACGGCGACCAGCGGCTGGGCGAACACCAGCAGGGCAACGGCACAAGGCAGCGCCAGCAGCATCACCAGGCGCAGGCCCCAGTCGAGCATGGCGGAGTACTCGGTGGTATCGCCCTTGCCCTGCGCGGCCGAGAGTTGCGGGATCAGCACCACCCCAAGCGCGACGCCCAGCAAGCCGGTGGGGAACTCCATCAAACGGTCGGCGTAGGTGAGCCACGACACCGCGCCCACACCCACGTACGAAGCGATGTGGGTATTGATCATCAGTGAGAGCTGCGCCACCGACACGCCCAGCAGTGCCGGTGCCATCTGCCTGAGAACCAGGTGAACTCCCGGGTGATGCCAGGCCTCACGCAGCTTTGGCCAGGTCAGGCCGATGCGCGGCAGCACCCCGATGCGCCTCAGCGCCGGCAGCTGCACCGCGAGCTGCAACACCCCGCCCAGCATCACGCCGGCCGCCAGTGAATAAATGGGCTCGATGCCCCAACGCTTGAACCAGGGCGACAGCCACCAGGCCGCAGCGATCACCGCCACGTTGAGCAACACCGGCGAGGCCGCCGGCACGGCAAAGTGCTTCCAGGTGTTCAGGATGCCCGCCGACAAGGCCACCAGTGAAATGAAGCCGATGTAGGGGAACATCCAGCGCGTCATCAGCACCGCGCCGTCGAACTCTTTCAGCCCTGAAGCCATCAGCCAGACCACCACTGGCGCCGCCAGCACGCCGATGACGCAGGTGACCAGCAGCGCCCAGAACAGCACCGTGGCCACCGCACTGATCAGCAACTTGGTGGCCTCGTCTCCGTCGCGCGCGCGGGTGTTGCCCAGCAGCGGCACGAAAGCCTGCGAAAACGCGCCCTCGGCGAACAACCGACGCAGCATGTTGGGGATGCGAAATGCGGCCTGGAAGGCGTCGGTCCAGGCGCCTGCGCCGAACATCGCCGCCACGATCAGCTCACGCACCAGCCCTGTGATGCGCGATGCCAGGGTCAACACGGAGACGATCGACGCAGCGCGCAGCAAATTCATGGGAACAAGGGCCGGAAGGGAGACGGAATGCCGCCTCGGACGCGGCCGGATTATAGGTAGCGGCTGCTAACGTCCTGAGCTTGGGTTTGCCGGCCAGCTCACCCCTGCTATACTCGCGGACTTCGTTCTATCTGGGTACAGCTCAAAACATGGCCACTTCTTCCAAAGTCAAAAAGACGGTCCGCATTGCCTCCGGTCGCAAGCGCGTTCGTCAAGACGTCAAGCTCAACGCTGCCAACACCGCGCTGCGTTCGAAGTTCCGCACCGTCATCAAGAATGTTCAAAAAGCCGTTGTCGCTGGCGACAAGGCCAAAGCCACCGAGTTGTTCCAGTCTGCCCAGAGCGTGATCGATTCCGTGGCCGACAAGGGCTTGTTCCACAAGAACAAGGCCGCTCGCCACAAGAGCCGCCTGTCGGCCAAGGTCAAGGCGCTCGCCGCCTGATTCAAGTTCCCGGATAGCGAAGCAAAAGCCCGCGTCAGCGGGCTTTTTGTTGACCAGGGCCCGCGCACAGCGGGCCTTTTTCATGGCGACTTCTTGGGTGCCTCGGGCAGCAGGCAGGCATCGGCCACCTGCAGGTTGTTGTCGCGGGCGAAGTTCATCACGAAGTCCCAGGCCATGAGTTCTGCGTCGCGCAAGGCTTCGTTGACGATCACGCACTTCACGCCATTGATCACGCGGGGCACGCAATACGGCGAGTAACCGATGAAAGCCCCCGGGCCGCCCACCGACCCACCGGGGCGAAAGCACGACATGGCACCCGCCAGACGCTCGGCCCAGTCGCTGGGGCGAAAGGTCTTGCCATCCTTGGTGATGCCTTGGATGAAGACTTCGCGGGGGGCTGCTGGTGTGCTCATGCGGAGGCGCGGTACTGAGGTGACGATTGTGCCGCGTTTGTGCTGCAGCGCAGCATCACTCGGGGATTCGAGAACGTGATCCATCCCCGTATATCGGCCGCTTCAGGGCCGACCCTTAGAATCAAACGCTCCCTTTTCCTCACTCAGGAAACCTAGCCATGAATGCGCCCGACAAACTGCCCGCCAGCCCCGAACCGCATGTGATGGCCACCTACGGCCGCCTGCCGATGGCGCTTGCATACGGCCGAGGCTGCTGGCTGTGGGACACCGATGGCAAGAAGTACCTCGACGGGCTGGGCGGCATTGCCGTCAACACGCTGGGCCACGCCCACCCGCAGCTGGTGCCAGCGCTGCAAGACCAGGTGAGCAAGCTGATCCACAGCAGCAACTACTACCAGGTGCCGCTGCAAGAAAAACTCGCTGCCAAGCTCACCGAACTCTCGGGCCTGACGAACGTGTTTTTCTGCAGCACCGGCCTCGAAGCCAACGAAGGCGCCCTCAAGATCGCGCGCAAGTACGGGCACGACAAGGGCATCGACCGCCCGGAGATCATCGTCTACGAAAAGGCCTTCCACGGCCGCTCGATTGCCACGCTCTCGGCCACCGGCAACCCCAAGGTGCAGGCCGGTTTCGGCCCGCTGGTCGAAGGCTTTGTGCGCGTGCCGCTGAATGACGTGGTGGCAATCGAGGCGGTTGCCAGAACCAACAAGAACGTCGTCGCCGTGTTCCTGGAGGTCATCCAGGGTGAAGGCGGCATCAACCCCGCCAAGGCGGAGTACCTGCGCGAAGTGCGCCGCATCTGCGACGAGCACGACTGGCTCTTGATGCTCGATGAAGTGCAATGCGGCATGGGCCGCACCGGCAAGTGGTTTGCCCACCAATGGGCCGGTATCAAGCCTGATGTGATGCCGCTCGCCAAGGGCCTGGGTTCGGGTGTGCCGGTGGGTGCCATCGTCTGCGGCCCGAAGGCGGCCAAGGTGCTTGGCGCAGGCAACCACGGCAGCACCTTTGGAGGCAACCCGCTGGCGATGCGTGCGGGCGTCGAGACCATCCGCATCATGGAAGAAGACAAGCTGCTGGAGAACGCCGCCACCGTGGGCGCTGCGCTCAAGGCCGGGCTGGAGCGCGAGCTCGCCGGCGTGGCAGGGCTGGTCGAAGTGCGTGGCATGGGCCTGATGCTCGGTATAGAGCTCGACCGCCCGTGCGGCGAGCTGCTGGGCCAGGCGGCCGAGGCCGGCCTGATGCTCAGCGTGACAGCGGAGCGCGTGATCCGCCTGGTGCCGCCCCTCATCCTGAGCGCTGATGAAGCGGCGCAGATCGTTTCCATCCTGTGCCCGCTGATCAAGAAGTTTCTCTCGGCCAAAACATGACGCCCGGCATGAGCCTCATCAAGCACTACTTGCAGTTCAAGGACCTTCGTGCCGAGGAATACGCCTACCTGTTCGACCGCACCCGCATCATCAAGACGCGCTTCAAGAACTACGAGAAGTACACGCCCCTGGTCGATCGCACCCTGGCGATGATTTTCGAGAAGGCCTCGACACGTACCCGCGTGAGCTTCGAGGCCGGCATGTACCAGATGGGTGGCTCGGTGGTGAACCTCACCACCGGCGACAGCCAGCTTGGCCGCTCCGAGCCTGTGGAAGACAGCGCACGCGTGATCAGCCGCATGGTCGACCTGGTGATGATCCGCACCTACGAGCAGACCAAGATCGAAGGCTTTGCGGCCAACTCGCGCGTGCCGGTGATCAACGGCCTGACCAACGAGTACCACCCCTGCCAGATCCTGGCCGATGTTTTCACCTACATCGAGCACCGCGGCTCGATCGC
>JACMKJ010000237.1 GCA_014380155.1 Rhizobacter sp.
ATCTACCTGGTCGACTCCGGTGGCGCCAACTTGCCCAACCAGGACGACGTGTTCCCGGACCGCGAGCATTTCGGCCGTATCTTCTACAACCAGGCCAACATGTCCGCGGCCGGCATCCCGCAGATCGCGGTGGTCATGGGCTCGTGCACGGCAGGTGGCGCCTACATGCCGGCGATGAGCGACGAGTCGATCATCGTCAAGAACCAGGGCACGATCTTTCTCGCCGGCCCGCCGCTGGTCAAGGCCGCCATCGGCGAAGTGGTGAGTGCCGAAGACCTGGGCGGCGGCGACGTGCACACCCGTTTGAGCGGCGTGGCCGACCACCTGGCGCAGAACGATACCCACGCGCTGGCGATCGCACGCAACGCGGTGGCCCACCTCAACTGGCGCAAAGACAACCCATTGCGTTGCATCGAACCGAAGCCGCCGCTGTTCGAGGCGAGCGAGCTGCATGGCGTGATCCCCACCGACACGCGCAAGCCGTTCGACGTGCGCGAGATCATTGCCCGCATCGTTGACGCGTCGGAGTTCGAAGAGTTCAAGGCCCGTTACGGTGCCACGCTGGTGACCGGCTTCGCACACATCGAAGGCATGCCGGTGGGCATCGTCGCCAACAACGGCGTGCTGTTTTCCGAGTCGGCACAAAAGGGCGCGCATTTCATCGAGCTCTGTTGCCAGCGCAAGATCCCGCTCGTGTTCTTGCAGAACATCACCGGTTTCATGGTCGGTAAGAAGTACGAGAACGAGGGCATCGCCAAACACGGCGCCAAGATGGTGACGGCGGTGTCGACCGCCAGCGTGCCCAAGTTCACCGTCATCATCGGCGGCAGCTTCGGCGCCGGCAATTACGGCATGTGCGGCCGCGCGTTCGACCCGCGCTTCTTGTGGATGTGGCCCAACGCGCGCATCTCGGTGATGGGTGGCGAGCAGGCCGCGAGCGTGCTCGCCACCGTGCGGCGCGATGGCATCGAGGCCAAGGGCGGCAGCTGGAGCGCCGATGAAGAAGCCGCCTTCAAGAAGCCGGTGCGCGAGCAGTTCGAAACGCAAGCCCACCCGTACTACGCCACCGCGCGCTTGTGGGACGACGGCCTGATCGACCCCGCCGACACACGGCGTGTGCTGGCACTCGGCTTGAGCGCGAGCCTGAATGCCCCGATCGCTGACACGAAGTTCGGTTTGTTCCGCATGTGATCGGAGCCAGCGCATGAGCACCCTCGACATTCAACGCAACGGCGCAGTCGCAAGCGTCTTCCTCAACCGCCCCGACGTACGCAACGCCTTCAACGACGAGGTGATCGCCGAGCTGAGCGCGGCCTTCACCGAGCTGGGTGCCGACACGAGCCTGCGCGCCATCGTGCTCGGCGGCCACGGCAAGGCCTTTTGCGCCGGCGCCGACCTGTCGTGGATGCGTGCCATGGCCGACTACAGCTGGGAGCAGAACCGCGCCGACGCGCAGGCCCTGGCCGACATGCTGTGGGCGGTCTACAGCTGCCCCGTGCCGGTGGTCGGCCGGGTGCAGGGCGACTGTTATGCCGGCGGCGTGGGCCTGGCGGCGGTGTGCGACGTGCTGGTCGCCTCCGACGTGGCGGCCTTCTGCCTGAGCGAAGCCAAGCTCGGCCTGCTGCCCGGCACCATCAGCCCGTATGTGATTCGCGCGATGGGCGAGCAGGCGGCGCGGCGCTACTTCGTCACCGCCGAGCGTTTCAGCGCCACACGTGCGCAGGCGCTGGGCTTCGTGCACGAGGTGTGTGCGCTCGATGCGCTGGATGCGAAGGTCGACGAGATCGTCGCTTCGCTGGTCGACAACGGCCCGATGGCCACACGCGCCTGCAAGCGCCTGGTGCAAGACGTGGCGGGGGTGCCGATCACGGCCGCGCTGCGTGAAGAGACCGCACGCCGCATCGCCGACATCCGCGCCAGCGATGAAGGGCGTGAGGGTGTACAGGCGTTTCTCAACAAGCGCAAACCGTCCTGGTTGCCAGAGAAGTGAACCTCGACACGACCCAGTTGATGGCGATTGCTGCGGGCCTGGGTTGGGCCAGCGGCTTGCGCCTGTATGCGGTGGTCTTCCTCACCGGCATGGCCGGGTTCATGGGCTGGGTGGATCTGCCGCAGGGCCTGCAGCTGTTGCAGCACCCGCTGATGCTGGGCGCGAGCGGGTTGATGTGGTCCGTCGAATTTTTTGCCGACAAGATCCCGGGTGTCGACACCGTGTGGGATGTGTTGCACACGCTGATCCGCATTCCCGCCGGTGCGGCGCTTGCGGCCGGCGTGTTCGGTGCCGACCACACCACCGCCGCTGCGGTGGCTGCCGTGCTCGGAGGCATGCTGGCCGCCACCAGCCACGTGGCCAAGGCGAGCACCCGCGCGGCGGCCAACACGTCGCCCGAGCCGTTCTCCAACATCGGCCTGTCCTTGCTGGGCGATGGCGCAGTGCCGGTGATGCTGTGGCTCTCGTGGCAGCAGCCGCTGGTGTTCTTTGGCCTCTTGTTGCTGGCGCTGGTCGTGATGGTGGTGCTGATCTGGGTGTTTGCCAAATTCCTGCGGCAGCTGCTGCGCTTGTTGTCGAAGTGGCTGGGCGCGTCTCAGCCCTCAACCTGAGCTGAACATGTTCAAGAAAATTCTGATTGCGAACCGCGGTGAGATTGCCTGCCGCGTGGCGGCCACGGCCAAACGCATGGGCATTCAAACCGTGGCGGTGTATTCCGATGCCGACGCCCACGCCAAGCACGTGATGGCCTGCGACGAGGCGGTGCACATCGGGCCGCCATCGCCGAAAGACAGCTACCTGCGCAGCGACCGCATCATCGCGGCGGCGCTCGCCACCGGCGCGCAGGCCATCCACCCCGGCTACGGCTTCCTGAGCGAGAACGAAGACTTCGCGCAGGCCTGTGCCGATGCGGGCCTGGTGTTCATCGGCCCGCCGGCGTCGGCCATCAAGGCGATGGGGCTGAAGGCCGAGAGCAAGCGCCTGATGGCGCAAGCCGGTGTGCCGCTGGTGCCGGGGTACCACGGCGCCGATCAAGACCCCGCACTGCTGCAACGCGAGGCCGATGCCATTGGCTACCCGGTGCTCATCAAGGCCAGCGCAGGCGGGGGTGGCAAGGGCATGCGCGTGGTCAATGCGGCAGCCGAGTTCGAGGCGGCGCTTGCCTCGTGCAAGCGCGAAGCCATCAACAGCTTTGGCGACGACGCGGTGCTGATCGAGCGTTACGTCACACGCCCACGCCACATCGAGATCCAGGTGTTTGGCGACACCCACGGCCAGTGCATCTACCTCTTCGAGCGCGATTGTTCGGTGCAACGCCGCCATCAGAAGGTGCTGGAAGAAGCGCCCGCCCCCGGCATGAGCGACACACGCCGCCGCGAGATGGGCGAAGCGGCGGTGGCGGCGGCGAAAGCAGTCGGCTACGTGGGTGCCGGCACGGTGGAGTTCATCGCGGAGCCGATAGAAGGAACGAGCGATTTGCGCTTCTACTTCATGGAGATGAACACCCGCCTGCAGGTGGAACACCCGGTCACCGAGGCCATCACCGGCCTCGATCTGGTCGAGTGGCAGCTGCGTGTGGCGAGTGGCCAATCGCTGCCCTTGAAGCAAGACGAGCTGCGCATTCACGGCCACGCCATCGAAGCGCGCATCTGTGCCGAAAACCCCGACAAGCAGTTCATGCCCGCCACCGGCACGCTGCAGGTCTACCGCACGCCGCAGGCCGCGAGCTTCGAACGAAGCGACGTGCGCTTCGATGCCGGTGTGCGCGAGGGCGACACCATCTCGCCGTACTACGACTCGATGGTCGCCAAGCTCATCGTGTGGGGCGCCGACCGCGCGCAGGCGCTGGCGAGGCTTGATGCGGCGCTCGCGCAGACCCACATCGTGGGCCTGCACACCAACGTCGCGTTTCTGCGGCGTGTGGTGGCCAGCCGTTCATTCGCCGACGCCGACCTCGACACCGCGCTGATCGAACGTGAGCGCGCTGTGTTGTTCGACACCCCGCCCCTGTCAGCCGAGCTGGCCGCCGCCGGTGTGATGGCCCACGCGTTGGCGAGCGAGCAGGCCTTGCAGACCGCCGATCCGTGGTCGAAGCGTGACGGCTGGCGACTCTTTGGCGGTGCGCGCCGCCAGTTCGACCTGGAGCTGCACGGCAAGCACCAGGTGGTTGCGCTGGAGCGCGCGCACGGCGGCACGATGACGCTGGTGCTGGGCGAACAACGTTGGCCCTTTGCCGCCGTGGCGCGTGGCGACGGCCGTCACGATGTGCAGCTCGGTGAGCGCCGCGTGTCGCTCACGGTGTATGCCTTCGGTGAGCGCGTCACCGTGTTCGCGCCCGAAGCTGTAGCCACGGTGGGCAAGGTCGACGTGCTCGCGCACGCGGGCGAAGGGGCGGTCGACGTGGGCCGTTTGACAGCGCCGATGCCCGGCAAGGTGATCGCCTTTCTGGCGCAGCCCGGCCAGGCCGTCAAACAAGGCCAGGCACTCGCGGTGATGGAGGCGATGAAGATGGAGCACACCATCACCTCGCCGCGTGACGGCAAGGTCGAGGCGCTGCTGTATGCGCCGGGGGATCAGGTGGCCGAAGGGGGCGAGCTGCTGCGCCTGGCAGCCACGTGAATGTCGTTTACCGCGCGACGCGGCTGGTGCTGCGGCGCAGCCACTGCGTGGCGCTGCGCCAGCTGCTTTCTTCGGGGGCCGACAGCTCGGAGGCTTGTGTGACACCAAAGCCAGAGGTGTTGCTGGCCCAGGCCGCGTCTTGCGGCGCGTCTCTCTTGATCGACGCGGGTTTGGCCAGCTTGCCGGCGTTGACGTATTGCCGAGCCAGCGACACCAGCTCGGGGTTGCCCGAGGCCTGGCAGACGAACAAGACCTCGCGCGCTTCATTGGCATCGCTCAGCATCGCGGCCACATTGATGCCTTCACCCAGATCACGTTTCAGGATGAAGTGGATGCGGGTGGCGATGCGAAGTTGAACGGGCGTGGACACAAGATCTCCTGGCAGTTCGGGTATCTTCATCCTCTGTACCGAGGGCGCACATCCCTAAATGGAGGGGTCTGTGACTTCAGTCATCGATAGTGAGGATTTGGTCATGTTTTCTGCGTCATTCCCAAGCCATGTGACCCTCGTCGATGTGGGGCCGCGTGACGGCCTGCAGAACGAAAGGCAGGCTGTGTCAGCTGAGTGCAAGCTTGAGCTTGTGCACAGGCTTCAGGCTGCCGGTCTGCGAGAGATCGAGGTCACCAGTTTCGTGAGCCCCAAGTGGGTGCCGCAGATGGCAGACAACGCCGAGGTGATGGCCGGCATTCAGCGCCGCGCCGGTGTGCGCTACTCGGTGCTCACCCCCAACTTGAAGGGGTTGGAAGCGGCACTTCCCTGCAAGCCCGACGAGATCGTGGTCTTTGCTGCGGCCACCGAAGCCTTCAGCCAGCGCAACATCAACTGCAGCATTGCCGAAAGCTTCGAGCGTTTTGCGCCGGTGGTGGAGGCCGCGCATGCGGAGGGCTTGAAGGTGCGCGGCGCCATCTCGTGTGCGCTCGGCTGCCCTTACCAGGGCGAGGTGAGCGCCGACGAAGTCGAGCACGTGGTGCGCCTGATGAAACAGATCGGCGTCGACCACTGCGGCGTGGCCGACACCATCGGTGTGGGCACACCGCGTGCGGTGCAGCGCGCGATGGAGCGTGCGCTCAAGCACTATCCGCTGGTGGAGGTGAGCGGCCATTTCCACGACACCTACGGGCAGGCCTTGTCCAACATCTATGCCTGCCTGGAGATGGGCATCCACACCTTCGATGCGAGCGTGGCCGGCCTGGGCGGCTGCCCGTATGCCAAGGGCGCGACCGGCAACGTGGCGACCGAAGACGTGCTCTTCATGCTCAATGGGCTGGGCATCTCGACCGGCGTCGACATCGATCAACTGGTGGATGCCGGCGCCTACATCTCGGGCGTGATCGGCCGGCCCCCGGCTTCGCGCGTGGGCAAGGCCTTGTTGGCCAAACGGGATAAGGTAGCCGCATGAGCACAGACGTATCCATCGATCGCCCGGAAGGGTTTCGGCGTGTCAGCGAAACGCTCGCCGCCCTCGGCCACCCGCATGTGCCGGTGTTCCTGGAGGTGACCGCGCGCACTGCGCAAGAAGCCGCCGACGCGTTGGGCGTGCAGCTCGGGCAGATTGCCAAGAGCGTGGTCTTCAAGCGCAAGCAAGACAGCGTGGCCGTGCTGGTGGTGACCTCGGGCGACTTGCGTGTCGACGTCGACAAAGTCGCCGGCCTCACCGGCCCCGTGGGCCGCGCCGATGCCGACTTTGTGAAGGCGAGCACCGGCTTCACCATTGGCGGTGTGTCACCGGTTGGCCATGTGACGCCGCCGGTGATGCTGATCGACCGCGAGCTGCTGCGCTTCGAAGAGATCTGGGCCGCAGCCGGCCACCCCAATGGCGTGTTCAAGCTCAGCCCGACGCAGCTGCAGGCCTTGACGGGCGCACCTTTGGCCGACGTGACGCCGACCTGAAGCGGCCGCAGTCGTGCGTTGTTGCCGTAAGAGCGGCACGCCGGTGGCGACAAACCGCCATCGCAACATTTTTGCGCGGGGTTCCCCATGCACACACTCATTCAACGCCGCCGCCTGCTGGCCGGCACAGCCCTGTCGGCCCTGGCCGGCATGTCCCACGCCCAGGCCGCACCGCAAAAGCACAGCCTGCTGGGCAAGACGCTGGACGGCCGCGCTTACGACTTGCAGCAAGACCGAGGCAAGGCCGTGCTGGTGTTTTTCTGGTCGACCCGCTGCGCCGTCTGCCGCGACAAGATGCCCGAGCTGCGCGCCAACTACGAAGCCTGGCGTGACAAGGGTTTTCAACTGGTGGCGGTGAGCGTGGACCGCAGCCTCGACGAGCTGAAAAGTTATGACGGCGTGGTCAACCGCATGGTGTCGCCGGCGCAGAAGTTCCCGCTGCTTTGGCGCGGTGATGTGGGCCACCGAGACAGCTTCGGCCCGGTCTCGCACACGCCGACTTCGTTCATCCTCGACCGGCAAGGCCTGGAGGTGAAGCAGGTCCGTGGCCGCATCGACCCCGCGCTGTGGGACGATATGGCCGAACTGGTACTCACCTGATTTCCAATGCCCGCCGCCACCATCCCCAGCCCCTGCGTCGACGTTTGCCGCATGCATGCCGCCAGCGGCCTGTGCGAGGGCTGCTGGCGCACGTTGGATGAGATTGCCGCCTGGAGTGTGTCGGGTGATGATGCCAAGCGCGCTGTCTGGGTGTTGATCGAACAGCGCAAGGCGGCCGCCCTCACTCCCCCCGCCCCATGAAGCACCTGCGTTTCACCTTCGATGTGATCTCGCCTTACGCCTACCTCGCGTTCGAGCGCCTGCCGCAGGTGCTGCAAGGCGTCAGCCACGAGGTGAGTTACCAGCCGGTTCTTCTAGCGGGCCTGTTGCAGCACTGGAGCCAGAAGGGCCCGGCCGAGATCGCGCCCAAGCGCGATTGGACCTATCGGCAGGTGATGTGGCTCGCGCATCAACTCGGTGTGCCTTTCGAGATGCCCGCGCAGCACCCCTTCAACCCACTCGCCTTGTTGCGGCTCGGCCTGGCCTGCGCACCTGCCCGCCTCACGCCCAACCGCTGGGTTTGCGAGCAGCTGCTGCAACACGTGTGGCGCGGTGGTGCCGACGCTGCTGACGCTGGCCGGCTTGCCGCCCTCGCGCAACGGCTCGCACCTCAGCGCGACCCGGCCAGTGCCGAGGTGAAAGACGAATTGAAGCTCGCTACCGCAGACGCGGCCGCGCGTGGCCTCTTTGGTGTTCCCACGGTCGAAGTCGACGACCGCATCTTCTGGGGGCTCGACGGCCTGGAGATGTTGGCGGCCTACCTTCGCGGCGAGCCCTGGTTCAGCGGGCCCGAGTGGGACGCGGCGGCCCGGCTGCCGCAAGGCACCCAGAGAAAACACTGATCTCGCAAGCCCTGTGAATCTCGCATGAAGAAATGCGAGAACAGGGTTCCTACCTAGTTTGTCAGTTTCGTATCAGCGTCGCGTCAGGGCGCGGTCAGAGCCCGCCGTGAAGATGCCGCATCCCCATCGTGTGGTGGGGCACATACGAGGAGCAATTCATGGCAACTGCATCTGCTGTCGGCAAGCCGATGACCCCCGAAGAGAAGAAAGTCATCTTCGCTTCGAGTCTCGGCACCGTGTTCGAGTGGTACGACTTTTATCTGTACGGCACGCTCGCCGTCATCATCGGCAACCAGTTCTTCTCGGCCCTCGACCCGGCGTCGCGCACCATCTTCTCGCTGCTCGCGTTTGCAGCGGGCTTCATCGTGCGCCCGTTCGGCGCATTGGTGTTCGGCCGCCTCGGCGACATGATCGGCCGCAAGTACACCTTCCTGGTGACCATCTTGATCATGGGCTTGGCGACCTTCATCGTCGGTCTGCTGCCCAACTACAACTCGATCGGCATTGCCGCACCGATCATCCTGATCGGCCTGCGCATGCTGCAAGGCCTGGCGCTGGGCGGTGAGTACGGAGGTGCTGCCACCTACGTGGCCGAACACGCACCGCACGGCAAGCGCGGCCTGTTCACCTCGTGGATCCAGACCACGGCGACGCTGGGTCTGTTCCTGTCGCTGGTGGTGATTCTGGGCACGCGCACGATCATCGGTGAAGCGGCGTTTGCCGACTGGGGCTGGCGCATTCCGTTCCTGCTGTCGGTGATCCTGCTGGGTGTCAGCGTCTGGATCCGCCTCAGCATGAACGAATCGCCTGCCTTCAAGAAGATGAAGGAAGAGGGCAAGACCTCCAAGGCACCGCTGACCGAATCGTTCGGCCAGTGGAAGAACCTGAAGATCGTGATCATCGCCCTGGTGGGCCTGACGATGGGCCAGGCCGTGGTCTGGTACACGGGCCAGTTCTATGCGCTGTTCTTCCTGACGGGCGCGCTGAAGGTCGACGGTGCCACCGCCAACATCATGATCGCCGTCTCGCTGATCCTCGGCACGCCTTTCTTCATCATCTTCGGTGCGCTGTC